>JBGVKV010000090.1:0-35709 GCA_045123975.1 Eubacteriales bacterium
GTATGAAGGCAAAATTGCGCCGCACGAAGAATCTGGGGCTGGTAGTTATCGACTATTTGCAGCTGATGCAGAGCGATCGGCGTATCGATAACCGTGTCAATGAAGTGGCGGAGATCTCCCGCGGACTGAAGCTGCTGGCGAAGGAATTGCAGGTTCCCGTGATCTGCTGTGCTCAGCTGTCCCGAGGCCCCGAATCCAGAACGGATAAGCGCCCCATGCTGTCCGATCTCCGTGATTCCGGTGCTATCGAGCAGGATGCGGATATCGTACTGTTCCTCTATCGTGACGAATACTATAAAACCGAAAAGGATGAGCCGCAGAATATTGCGGAGGTCATCGTGGCCAAAAACCGTCACGGTTCCACGGGCAACGTGAAGATGGGATGGTTCGGCCAGTATACCAAGTTTACTACCTTGGAAGAGGATCGCCAGGAATAAGAAAGGAGTTGCGTTATGCAAACGGAATCATTCTTTCTTCAAAGCGAATTTGACGGAGTACGCCTGTCCGTTATGACGGTGTGCCCCGATGCGCCCCGGTTCTGCCTGCAGATCACCCACGGCATGGCAGAGCATAAGATGCGGTATATCCCTTTTATGGAATATATAGCCTCACTCGGCGGCGCCTGCATTATTTCCGATATGCGAGGGCATGGCGAAACGTCTGCCGCCGAGGATTACGGATACTTTGGCGAGCATAGCGTGGAGGCAACCCTATCCGATCTGCATCAGATCGGCGGCATCCTCCGCGGAAGGTATCCCGGGTTGCCGATGATTCTTCTCGGACACAGTATGGGTTCTCTCGTGGCCCGGTCTTATGCGGCCGAGCATGACCGTGAGCTTTCCGCTCTGATTCTGTCCGGCGAGGCGTCCAACAATCCGGCTGTGGGCGCAGGGCTTTTCCTTACCCGGCTGCTAGCCCTGTTCCGCTCAGAACGGCACCGATCCTCCCTGATTGAAGGCATGTCTACCGGAGCCTATGACAAGGCGTTTCCGAATGGGGCAAAATTCGGATGGCTCAGCGCCAACGAAGAAAACCGGCAAAAGTACATCGAGGATCCCGGATGCGGATTCCCCTTTACCCTCAACGGATACGACACCCTCTTTTCCTTTATGAAACGAACCTATTCCCCCAAGTACTATAGCGTACGCAACAAGAAAATGCCGATTTTGTTTGTGTCCGGCGAGGACGATCTCGTTATGGGCGGCAAAAAGGCGTTTGGCGACGCGGTCCGCTTTATGCGGGATATGGGCTACCGTGACGTTCAGTCCAAGCTGTACCCCGGTATGCGCCACGAGATCCTGATGGAAAACGAAAAAGAAACGGTGTATGCAGACATCGCCCGCTTTATTGAAACAGCGGTGCAGGGAAGTGTACCCGTCAGCGAATAAAAAATTTTTCGGGATCCGGAACATATTTCCAACTTCATTCGTCTTATATGTCAGATACGGGTACGTTCCGTATATGACGTTGAGAATATTCAACCAGTCAATTCTTTAGATCTATAAAGGAGAACATTATGAAAAAATCATTGAAACTGTTGTCTGCTGCGTTTGTAGCCATTATGCTTCTTTCCGCAGTGGCAACCCCCGTTGCTATGGCAGCGACTACCAATTCCTTGGGCAGCCTTACTGTGAACCCTGATCTGTACATCATGGAACAGCTGTGGAAAGGCAATTGCATTCCCATGGCAAACGGTGACTACTGGATTCCTTCCATCGGCGTTGTTGACGGCGATAGGGTTAATGAACTGAAGGATAAGTATTGGTCTAATCTGTATCCTTCTTACGGTCCCATGTTCCCCGGTTACTCCGGCCTTCAGGTTATTAACGTGGAAATGAACCAGTACGAGAGAAAGTACCTGGCTATGGGTACTTCGTATACCTATACCAGCCTGGATCCCGATATCGTTACCGTGGATCAGTATGGCACACTGTATGCAATAGGCTCCGGCACGGCTACGATTTCTCTGTCTGTTGACGGCCTTACCTGGATGCTTGTCAACGTAACCGTAAAGCCCGTTACGTTTGATCCCGCAGATTTCGCAGTGGATCTGGTTATTGGCAAGACCCTTCTGCAGATCGGTGATTCCGTCAGCGTATACGCCCGCCTTCTGAAAGACGGCTACTACGTTCCCCTGGGAGACAGCTATATCAAGTTCAGCGTAGAGGATGAGGACGTTTTGAAACTTTCCGGCGGTATGCTGACGGCTGTTGGTATCGGCAAGACTACCGTTACCGCCTACATCCCCGATACTGCTCTTTCTGAGTCCATTGAGATCCAGGTAATCAATAAGCTGGAAACTCCCTCTTATCCCAATTATGGTGATATCTGGTATCCTTCCTACGGTGGAAACTGGTATCCCAGCATGGGCGGTACATGGTATCCTCCCTATGGCGGAACCTGGTACCCCGGTTACGGTGATATCCTGTATCCCGGATTGGGCAGTAACTTCTTCCCCTCCTACGGCATGGATCTGGCTACTTGGCTCGGCCTTGACTCCGATGTATACAAGGTAACCTATAAGATGATGTTCTGGCAGGGTGAGTGGCAGCAGGTTCTCGTTGCCGTTCCTAAGGATGGCGATGCTCCTGCTATGAAGGATTACACGGTTCGCTACAAGCTCATTTATAAGGATGGCGATTGGTCCTATATTCCTTATATGGTTCCCAAGAATATGATTGAGTCTACTCCCGAAACTCCCGAGGATCCCAAGGAAGACGATAAGGTGGATGACACCCTGACCAAGGAAGAACAGGAAGCACTCCAGAAGGCTGAGGAAGAGGCAAAGAAGCTTGCTGAGTTGAAAAAGCTGATTGCCAAGGCTCTGGAAGGCAAGCTGGAATGGTATGAGGTATATACCGATTTGAACGGCGACGCATCCTACTACGACGGCGTAGAGTTCGTTCTGAACAAGCAGTACCTGACCGGTAAAGACGACGGTAAGTTCGGTACGAAGGATAAGATGACCTTCAACGACGTAAAGGAACTGCTGATCAAGTACACCGAGCTCACTACCGCTGAGTTCGATAAGACCGGCATCCTCACCTTCGAGGACGGCGAGAAGGAAATCACCCGTCAGGAGATCAGCCTGGCATTCTACAAACTGGCTGCATACCTGAAGGAAGACGTGTCCGGAAGAGCATCCATGGCCCGTTATAAAGATAAGGGTGAGCTGTCCGCAGCGTACAGCGATTCCTTTGCATGGGCTATCCAGAACAAGGTAATTCTCACCACTTCTGAGAAGATGACCCCCAACGGCAACGTGACCCGCGGTGACCTGGCACTGATCCTGTACCGCTTCGACAAGTTCGCAAAATAATGAGTTCCATAAGGGGCGCACCACGGTGCGCCCCTTTTTTGCGCAAATTATTTCGGGAAATTTCAAAATCGGTATTGCTATTTTTTTGCGGCTGTGCTATAATAGTCAAGGTTCGTTAGCGGATGTGTGCTTGACATTCCCCGGCGAATCATGGAAGCCGGTGTGTTGGAATCGGCAGACGAGGTGGACTCAAAATCCATTGGTAGCAATACCGTGCGGGTTCAAGTCCCGCCACCGGCACCAAAAAATAAGGACTACCGCAAGGTGGTCCTTATTTTTTCGTATATCAAGGGAAGCAGCGGGACTTGAAGGCCCGTTAGTGAATGACTGCCGGTGGCAGTCAGAGCCTGAGCACGCGAGTTGCCGAGTTGCATTTTGCAACTTCCGGCAACTCGACGGCCACGCAGGCCGGGCAAGTCCCGCCACCGGACCGACAGTGTCGGTTCCCAACACCGTAGAGCAACAGCAAAATCAAGCATCACCCCACAGCGGCAAAGTATAGAGCGCATCGCATGCATACAGGCGTCGCCTAAAGGCGGTGCCCTTATTTTTTCTTGCACTTTTTTTGTGTGCGTGATATAATTTACCAATAAGATTATGAAATTACCTTTGTTGGAGGACGTATGAAAATTGGAGTTGCGGGATTCGGCCATTTGGGAAAGGCATTCGTAAAAGGAATGCTGAATGACGGTTTTGTGAGCAAAGAAGATATTTATATCACTGCTAACTCGAAAATCACTAAAGAGCGGGCACGCAATGAATACGGAGTGCACGTTTGCTGCTCGAATACGGAGTTGATTCAAGCAACGGATATCATTTTTATTTGCGTCCCTGCCAACGTTTTCTTTTCCGATTTCGGTGATTGCGGTGTCGTATCGGAAGACAAGACTTTTGTAAGCCTTATGGCGGGGGTGACGCTTTCACAATTGAAGCAGTGTATAGGGCGGGGGCGTATTATGCGCGCCATGCCAAACCTTGGAATTGAGAGAAATGACGGTATCATTTGCTATACGGCAACAGATGACCAGTGTGTCGTTAAGATTATGGAACATCTGGGTTACTCATTCTGTGTTCCGGAGGGGGATATTGAAAAGATAACGGCCTTTGCCTCCTGCGGTATTGGTTTTGCCGCATATATTCTGAACTGTTTTTTCGAAAAAGGAAGGGATTTGGGCTTTTCGGCAGATACCACTATGAGAATTGTGGACAATATTTTCCGAAATGCGCTTCGCGCCGCGGATTATTCTGAATTGGTTGATTCCGTTGCTACAAAAGGCGGTGCTACCGAGGCCGGTGTAATGCGTTTGGATGAACATAAAACAAACGAAATTATTGGAGATGCCGTCGATGCGGCATACCTTAGAATGACGTGAAGAGAAGAATGCATATCCCGCGGGCTTTTGCGTTTCAGGATGGTATCAAACTCCCTTGCACATCCCACGCCTCTGTGGTATAATGAACCCAGACATTTGAGTTTACGACAGGAGGAAACATTATGAAACATAACATACTGAAAATTGGGCAGAAGAAGATTCTCGAAGTGGGCTCCACCCTTCGCGAGGCGGATATCCACGGAAAGATTCTGTATATCTCCGACCCGGTCGTAGATAAACTGTACGGTCATATCGTCCGTCCCCAGATCGAGTCAGTGGGACAGATCAAGGTGGATACCGTGGAGCAGAACACCATTCGTTACGCCATGTCCGTGGCGGAGCGAATGATCGCCACCGACGTGGAATGTATCGTCGGTATGGGCGGCGGACGGGTTCTGGACGTGTGCAAGTATGCGGCGTTCATTGCCAAAAAGCCTTTTATGTCCATCCCCACCACCATGGCCAACGACGGTATTGCTTCTCCCATTGCCGTTTTGAAGCGGGAGGATAATAAGCCGAAAAGTCTTGGCTGTGCAATGCCTTCCATGCTGATTCTGGATACGGAATTAATCGCCACCTGTCCTCCTGCGCTGATCAAGGCGGGCATCGGCGATACCATCTCCAATTATATGGCACTGAAGGACTGGGATCTGGCTGTATCCCGGGGTAAGGAGGTCATGAACGGCTACGCCTATATGATGTCCAAAACCTCCCTGGACGCGCTGATGAAGACCCAGTACGATTCCATCACGCCCGAGTTTCTTGATGCGCTCGCCAATTCCCTTGTTCTCTCCGGCATCGCTATGGACTTCGCCGGCAGCAGCCGTCCAGTCAGCGGATCGGAGCACCTGTTCAGCCACGCACTGGATTACTATTGTGAAACGCAGAATCTCCACGGTTTCAACGTGGCCCTTGGCACCATTGCTATTCTGAAGCTGATCGGCGAGGATTACACCGACGCGCTGAACTACCTTCGCAAGTTTGACGTAGACATACACCCCGGCCGTATGGGTATCGACGAGGATACGTTCGTGTACTGCATGCAGAATGCCACCGCAATGAGAAACAACCGCTACACGTACCTGCACGAGGTGGATCTGAACGCCTCCACCCTGCAGAAACTGTATCGGGATCTGCTGACGGAGCTGTAATATGAAAGCACTGATTTTGGCGGCGGGCGTGGGTTCCCGCCTGGCCCCCCTGACGGATCATTTGCCCAAATGCCTGGTGGAAGTAAACGGCACTCCCATCCTGATGAAGCAGATTGAGAATCTGCACGCCTGCGGTATCACGGATATTACCGTGGTGAGCGGCTATCTTTCCCACGTTCTTTCGTCTGCCGTCCGCGGGAAATATCCGGAAATCAGGATTCTCGAAAGCGTGGATTACGCCGTCACCAACAATATGTATTCCGCGTATCTGGCGCGGGAGACTATGGCGGGCGAGGCATTTCTTATGATGAACGCCGACGTGTTCTTTGACGCCTCGGTGATTCGGAATCTTTTGGCTTGTCCCCATCCCAACGCTGTCACGGTGGACGTGGGACGGTATATGGAAGAGTCTATGAAGGTGAGCGAGAGGGAAGGAAAACTGACCGCCATCTCCAAGACGATCCCTCCGGAGCAAGCGCTGGGCTGCTCCATTGACGTGTACAAATTCTCCGCCGGGGCGGCGGATGCCTTTTTTGCGAAATGCGCGGAATATATTGAGGCAAGAAACGATCGAGGGCAGTGGAGCGAGGTGGCGTTACGCGACATCCTCGCCTATGTGGATTTTCACGCCTGTCCTGTCGGCGGCAGATGGATGGAAATTGACACCCCGGAGGATCTTGCGTTGGCCCGGGAGTTGTTTGCCGCGGAGGAGACGTGTGGGGTGTGAAAGAAAATCTCCTCGATTTTCTGTCCCCGCTTGACAAGCAAACGAATTTCTGTTATACTGATTTTGTCAAAGAACTGCAGTTGCTGGCGGATAAGTGGAGTACACCACGTGTAACTGCGGAATAAACAAGCCGACCGCCTGGGCAATCCTGCATTATACGGGATTGCCTTTTTTGAATTTTAAGGAGGATATACGTATGAAATCAGAGCTTTTCCGTGCGGCGCGCCACTCCTTTTTCCTGGCCGTAGCCGCCGGCGTCTTCATCGGTGTTGGCGGAAGCGTGCTTCTGTCCTGTGATAACCGCTATATAGGATCTGCTCTCTTTGCTATCGCCCTTCTGGCCATCTGTACTTTGGGCTTCTATCTTTTCACCGGTAAGATCGGCTATATCTGGAACAGCCACACCCTCACCGACGTGTGCTGCATCGTGGCCGGATTCTTTGGCAATATGGCGGGCACCTGGCTCAGTGCCACCGCACTTCGCTTCAGCCGGGCACCGCTGATCGACGTGGTGCGTCCCATGGTGGAGGCGAAATTGGCACAGGCTCCCTTGCAGAGTGTGCTGACCGGCATCTTCTGCGGACTTCTTATGTACACGGCAGTTGCCATTTACAAGGAAAAGGGAACGCATCTGGGCATTTTCTTCTGCGTGCCCGTGTTTATTCTGGCGGGGTTTGAGCACTCCATCGCCAATCTGTTCTATTTCTTCCTGGCGGGCGAGTATTCGCTGCGCGGAGTTGTGTTTATTCTTCTCGTTGTACTCGGCAATACGGTGGGTGGCATGCTTGTGCCCGCACTCCGTACTTTTGCCGGCGAAAATAAATAACAATATCATTTACATATTCTGGAGGTTATCATGAGCGTTTACAAGTGTCTTTCTTTGTCGGAGATTCTGGCGGCCAACACATATCCGGGCCGCGGTATCGTTGTGGGTCTGAGCGAGGATAAGAAGTACGCGGTTTCCGCATACTTTATCATGGGTCGCAGCGAGAACAGCCGTAACCGCGTGTTCATCGAGGAGGGTGACGAAGTGATCATCCATCCCTTCGATGCATCCAAGGTGGAGGATCCGTCCCTTATCATTTACTCTCCCATCCGTAAGTATGAAAATAAGCTGATCGTTACCAACGGCGATCAGACCGATACCGTTTATGATGGCCTTGTGGCAGGGAAGTCCTTCTCCGAAGCGCTCACTGCCCGCTGCTTCGAGCCGGATGCCCCAAACTTTACCCCCCGCATCAGCGCTATGCTGACTTTCGGTGAGGGTGCATTTACCTACCAGATGAGCATCCTCAAGAGCGCTGACGCTGAGGGAAGCGCATGCAACCGCTTCACCTTCGATTACGCGCCCATCGCCGGCGTAGGCCATTTCCTGCACACCTACAACTGCGACGGTAATCCCATCCCCACCTTTACCGGTGAGCCGGAGCGTATTGCCCTGCGCGGCGATATTGATTCCCTCACGAAGGAAATCTGGGAAAATCTGAATGAGCAGAATAAGATCTCTCTGTACGTTCGCTTTACGGAGCTTGCCACCGGCAAGACTGAAAACCGTATGATTAATAAAAATGTATGAGGTGAAAGAATATGGCATACTTGAGTGATATTGAAATTGCCCAATCCGTTACTATGCGCCCCATTTCCGAAATCGCGGAAAAAGCCGGAATTGAAGACAAGTACGTAGAGCAGTACGGCAAGTACAAGGCAAAGATCGACCTTTCTCTTTTGAAGGAGAAGACCAATCTCGACGGCAAACTCATTCTCGTAACCGCCATTACGCCTACCCCCGCGGGTGAGGGCAAGACTACGACCACTATCGGCCTGGCTGACGGCCTTGCCAAGATCGGCAAGAACGTTATGGTGGCTCTTCGCGAGCCTTCCCTGGGTCCGGTATTCGGCGTTAAGGGTGGTGCCGCCGGCGGCGGATACGCTCAGGTTGTTCCCATGGAGGATATCAACCTTCACTTTACCGGTGACTTCCACGCCATCGGTGCCGCAAACAATCTGCTGGCCGCTATGCTGGATAACCACATCTATCAGGGCAATGCTCTCAACATCGATCCCCGCCGCATCACCTGGAAGCGCTGCGTGGATATGAACGACCGTCAGCTCCGCTTCGTGACCGACGGCCTCGGCGGCCGTGTCAACGGCGTGCCCCGTGAGGACGGATACGATATCACCGTAGCTTCCGAAATCATGGCGGTGCTTTGCCTGGCCAATTCCATTGCTGACTTGAAGGAGCGCCTGTCCCGCATCATCGTTGGCTATACCTATAAGGAAGAGCCCGTAACCGCCGGTCAGCTCAATGCCCACGGCGCTATGGCTGCCCTGTTGAAGGATGCTTTGAAGCCCAATCTGGTACAGACTCTCGAGGGCACTCCCGCCTTCGTACACGGCGGTCCCTTCGCCAATATCGCACACGGATGCAACTCCGTAATCGCTACCAAGATGGCTATGAAGATGGCGGATTACGCCATTACCGAGGCCGGCTTCGGTGCGGATTTGGGTGCGGAGAAGTTCCTCGACATCAAGTGCCGCTACGCGGGCCTGACCCCCTCCGCCGTTGTTGTGGTGGCTACCGTTCGCGCACTGAAGATGCACGGCGGCGTGCCGAAGACCGAGCTTGGTACGGAGAACCTGGAGGCACTGGCCAAGGGCCTGCCCAATTTGCTCCGCCACGTTTCCAATATCCGTGACGTATACGGCCTTCCTACCGTGGTTGCCGTAAACCGTTTCCCCACCGATACGGAAGCAGAACTCAATCTGGTGATTGAGAAGTGCCGTGAGTTGGGCGTTAATACCGTTCTGTCCGAGGTTTGGGGCAAGGGCGGCGACGGCGGCGTAGAACTGGCCAAGGCCGTTGTGGATCTGTGCGAGCAGCCCGGCGACTTCCACTTCAGCTATGAGCTCGATCTGCCCATCGCCGAGAAGATTGAGAAGCTGGTAAAGCGTGTGTACCGCGGCCAGGGCATTTCCATCATGCCTCAGGCCAAGAAGCAGATCGATCAGCTGACTGCGCTTGGCTTTGATAAGCTGCCCATCTGCGTGGCAAAGACCCAGTACAGCTTTTCCGATGATCCCACCAAGCTGGGCGCACCGGAAGACTTCACCGTAACCATCAAGAACGTGAAGGTATCTGCCGGCGCAGGCTTCCTCGTCGTTCTCACCGGTGATATTATGACCATGCCCGGCCTGCCGAAGGTTCCCGCCGCAGAGCGCATCGACGTGTCCGATGACGGCGTGATCAGCGGTCTGTTCTGATTTTATACGATAGAAAAGCCGTGCGTTTGCACGGCTTTCTTTTTGTCTGCCTTGACACAAATCTTTGTATGATGTATAATATTAGGAAAGCCAAGAATGAAAAGGACACCGTTATGTATAAGGATAAAAAAGTCGTATTTTCCGGCGTTCAGCCCTCCGGTATGCTGACTATCGGTAACTATTTGGGCGCCATCCATAATTTCTCCTCCTTCTCCGAGCAGTACCGCTGCTACTATTGCGTGGTGGATATGCACGCCATTACCGTCCGTCAGAATCCGGCGGAGCTGCGCCGCCGTACCTACGAGACGCTGGCGCTGTATATGGCCTGCGGATTGGATCCCGAGAAGAACGTGCTGTTTGTCCAGAGCCACGTCCCCGCCCATGCGGAGCTGGGATGGGTTCTTGATTGCTATACCATGTTCGGCGAGCTTTCCCGTATGACCCAGTTCAAGGATAAGAGCGCCAAGAATGCCGACAATATCAACGCCGGCCTGTTCACCTATCCGGCCCTTATGGCAGCGGATATCCTGCTGTATCAGACAGAGCTGGTGCCTGTGGGCAGTGATCAGAAGCAGCATCTGGAGCTGGCACGGGATATTGCCACCCGCTTCAACGGCGTGTACGGCGATACCTTCGTGGTGCCGGAAGGATTCATTCCCAAGGCGGCCGCCCGCGTTATGTCTCTCTCCGATCCGACGAAGAAGATGAGCAAGTCCGATGAGAACGAGAATGCGGTGGTCCGCATTCTGGATCCTCGCGACGTGATCCTCCGTAAGTTCAAGCGTGCCGTTACCGATTCCGGCAGCGAAGTGCGCCGCGGCGAGGGCAAGGCAGGTATTGAGAATCTGATGTCCATCTACGGCGTGTTCTCCGGTAAGACGATGGACGAAGTGGAGAAGGAATTCGACGGCAAGGGCTACGGCGTGTTCAAGGAAGCGGTCGGCGAAGTATGTGCTGACGCGCTGGCGCCTATCCAGAACGAATTTACTCGTTTGATGAACGATAAGGCATATCTGGAAAAGGTAATGGCCGACGGTGCCGCCCAGGCAGCCCACGATACCTTGCGTACTATGTCCAAGGTTCGCCGCAAGGTTGGCTTCACCGAGATCAAACGCGGATAATTATGACACTGGAAACATCTGTGTTTGCCTCCACGGCGCATGCGCTTGCCGCCACCCTGCGCCGTGCCAAGGAAATGGGCGAGAAGATAATCACAATTCCTCAAGACACGTACCACGTTTACGCCGACGAGGCATCTGCCCCTGTGGTGTGCGTGGCCAATCACGGATATAACGGATACAAGTCCGCCGCCCTCGCGATAGAGGGAATGGCGGACTTAACCGTTGATGGCGGCGGCAGTACCTTCATCCTCCACGGATGTATGGATTTCGCCATCGTCAAGAATTCCAAAAACATCACCATCCGGAATCTCACCGTTACCTGTGCTGATACCTGCAATTTTCAGGGAAAAGTCACGGAAGCGGCAGAGGGATGTGTGACGGTTGAATTGGAGGAGCACCCCAAGCTGTATTTGTTCGGGGATGTTCTGTTCCAGAAAATCGATCATCAGATGGAAATGATGGGACGCACCTTGGATTACGTCACGGAAACCGGAGAGATCCGACGGGGAAGTGGGGACGAGAATTTCGGCGTGAAGTTTAAGGATATCCGAAAGACGCTGGAAGGCGATACGCTCCGACTGTACGACGTTCCCGTGATGCCGCCCGTGGGTGATACCATTGTGTTCACGATGTCCCGGCGGTGCAATCAGGCTTTCCTGCTTGACCGATCTGAGAACGTGACCTTAGAGAACGTGACTGTCCACACCTGCTGGGGTATGGGGGTCATCGCCCAAAAATGCAAGGACGTAACGATCCGCCGCTGTTCTGTGACACCGGATGAAGGGCGTCTTTGGTCCGCAGGACAGGATGCTACCCACTTTGTTAATTGCCGCGGGAAGATCCTGATTGAGGATTGCCTTTTTGAGAATCAGCTGGACGATGCCGCCAATCTGCACGGCATCTATACGTTGATTGAGAAAGTGGCGGACAGTCAGATCCTTGTCCGGTACGCTCATTTCCAGACCCGCGGTATCGATATTTATTCCGTGGGGGATGCGGTCCAGATCATGGATCGGCAGACACAGCAGCCCACCGCCTTTGCCAGGATTGCCGCGGTGGAGGTCTTGAATCCCGATATGACCATTCTCACGCTCACCGACGTGGAGGGGGAGATCCTTCCGGGAATGATCGTGGAGAATCTGTCCGATGAGGCGGATGTCCTTATCCGAAACAATGTTATCCGCAACAACCGTGCCCGGGGTATGCTGATCGCCGCCAAGGGCAAGGTGGAGATTACGGGCAACCGTTTCCATAGCGGCGGCGCCGCGATCCAGTTTGAATCCGATCCCATTCACTGGTTCGAGTGCGGCGGCACGACCGACGTGCAGATTCGGGACAACTTCTTTGACGATTGCCGCCACGGCACCTGGGGCAGGGCAGTGATCGATATCTGCAAACGAAAAAAAGAGGTGGACGGATTCTATTATCACGGCACCGTTGCGATTACGGGCAACCGATTCACCCAGAAGAACGTTCCCTGCGTCTGGGCAGACAACGTGGGAAATCTGATCGTAAAGGATAACGACACCCTGTCCGACACGGAAGTGATTGCAGCCCACAGTATCGTTAACGGAAAAACAGTGGAATAAAAAACACGGAGATGCTTCTGCATCTCCGTGTTTTGCTTTTGATTGGCATTTGCGGATGTTCTGCGCTTTAGATTAAAGAATACGCAAGTGCATTATTCCAGCTCAAAGGCACCGGTGTACAGCTGATAGTATACACCCTTTTCCGCAATCAGCTTTTCGTGATTGCCCCGCTCAATGATCCGTCCCTGATCCAGTACCATGATCACGTCGGAGTTCATGATGGTGGACAGTCGGTGGGCGATGACGAATACGGTGCGTCCTTCCATCAGCTTGTCCATACCCCGCTGTACGATGGCCTCGGTGCGGGTATCGATGGAGGAGGTGGCCTCATCCAGAATCATAACCGGAGGATCGGCCACGGCCGCACGGGCAATGGCGATCAGCTGACGCTGACCCTGGGAGAGATTGGCACCGTTGCCGGACAGTTCCGTGTTGTAGCCCTGGGGCAGTCGGGTGATAAAGTCATCCGCACCCGCCAGCTTGGCGGCTGCACGGCATTCCTCGTCGGTGGCATCCAGGCGGCCGTAACGGATGTTCTCCATTACCGTGCCGGTGAACAGATTGGTCTCCTGCAAAACGATACCGAGGGAACGGCGCAAGTCGGATTTTTTGATCTTATTGATGTTGATGCCGTCGTAGCGGATCTTGCCGTCCGCGATGTCGTAGAAGCGGTTGATCAGGTTGGTGATGGTGGTCTTGCCGGCGCCCGTTGCGCCCACAAAGGCTACCTTCTGACCGGGTTCAGCGTATACGGATACGTCGTGGAGAACGGTCTTTTCCTCGGTGTAGCCGAAGTCCACCTCGGTGAGCCGGACGTCACCCTTCAGCTCCGTATAGGTCAGGGTACCGTCGCCGTGGGGATGCTTCCATGCCCAGTGGCCGGTCCGCTTCTCGGTTTCCGTGACGGTGCCGTCCTCGGCAATTTCCGCATTGACCAGCGTTACGTAACCGTCGTCTACCTCGGGAGCCTGATCCATCAGGGCGAAGATGCGCTGGGCACCTGCCAAAGCCATGGCGATGGAGTTGATCTGCTGGGAGAAGGTATTGATATTGCCTGTGAACTGCTTGGTCATATTGAGGAAGGGCACGATGATATCAATGGTGAAGGGAAGACCGGAGATGCTCAGATTGGGACAGCTTGTCAAAAGGAACAGGCCTCCCGCCGTAGCACAAAGAACGTACAGAACGTTGCCGATGTTCATAATGATGGGACCCAGGGAGTTGGCATAGGCATGGGCGCGGTAACTGTCCTCAAACAGCTCCTCGTTGATCTTGTCAAAGCCGGCCTTGGCATCTTCCTCATGGCTGAACACCTTGATTACCTTCTGGCCGTTCATCATCTCCTGCACGTAACCCTCGACACGGCCCAGGGTCTTCTGCTGGCGGATGAAGTACTTGGCACTTCCGCCGCCGATTTTGCCGGAGACAAGGATCATAGCCACGACGCCCGCAAGGATCAGCAGTGTCATCCATACGCTGTAATACAGCATAATGCAGAAGACGGTCACAACGATGATGCAGGACTGCAGAAGCTGGGGCATGGACTGGGATACCAGCTGACGCAGGGTATCGATATCGTTGGTGTAATGGCTCATGATATCGCCGTGCTTGGTGGTATCGAAATACTTGATGGGCAGATTCTGCATGCCGTCAAACATCTTGCAGCGCATCTTGCTCAAGAAGCCCTGGGTGATGTAGGCCATCAGCTGCGCCTGGGTGGCGGAGAAAATAATGGAAACGATATAGAGGCCGATCAGAATCAGCACCTTGGGCAGAATCTCTGCCTTGGCGACGGCCCAGTTCATCATACCGGCCTCGGTATACTGGGTGACGATGGCCAGCACCTTTTGGGTGAAGATGGAGGGAATGGACGCCACTATGGCGGAGAATACGATACAGAATATGGTGAGAGGGATCAGCACGGGATAGGACGCAAACAGCATCCTGAGGACGCGGCCCAACACGCGGAAGTCAAGCTTGCGGGGATTGCCCGCCGGTTTCTTACTCATTTGCCGCACCTCCTCCGATCTGCTGTGTATATACCTCACGGTAGATTTCGCTGTTCTCCATCAGGTAGGCGTGATCGCCCATGGCGGAGATGGTGCCGTTATCCATCACGAGGATCAGATCCGCATGCTCCACTGAGGCCACGCGCTGCGCAATGATGATCTTGGTGGTCTCGGGGATGTACTCGGCGAAGCCCGCGCGGATCTGGGCATCCGTCTTGGTGTCCACCGCGCTGGTGGAGTCGTCGAGAATCAGGATCTTCGGCTTCTTCAAAAGGGCACGGGCAATGCACAGACGCTGCTTCTGACCGCCGGACACGTTGGTGCCGCCCTGCTCGATCATGGTGTCGTATCCGTTGGGGAAGGACTGCACAAAGCCGTCCGCCTGGGAAAGGCGGCAGGCCTCCGCGATCTCCTCATCGGTGGCATCGGGATTGCCCCAACGGAGGTTTTCCTTGATGGTGCCGGAGAAGAGCAGATTCTTCTGCAGTACCATCGCTACGGCGCCGCGGAGCGTGTCCAGATCGTAGCGGCGTACGTCGATACCGCCTACCTTTACACAGCCCTCCGTTACGTCGTACAGACGGGGAATCAGCTGTACGAGGGTGGATTTGCTGGATCCCGTACCGCCCAGAATACCAACGGTCATACCGGAGCGGATGTGCAGATTCACGTTTGCCAAAGCGAACTTCTCCGCTTTAGCGGAATATTTGAAGCTAACGCCCTCGAAGTCGATGGAGCCGTTCTTCACCTCGGTGACAGCATCGGCGGGACTTGCCAGGGCAGGGGATTCTTCCAGCACCTCGACGACACGACGGATGGATTCGGAGGAGATCGTCAGGATTACGTAGATCATAGACAGCATCATCAGCTGGATCAGAATCTGCATACCGTAAGTCAGCATGGCGGAGATCTCACCCACGTCGATCAGGGAACCGCCGCTCTGGATGATCAGCCGGGAGCCGACCAGAAGTACGAAGACCATATTGAAGTTTACGCAGATCTGCATCAGGGGACCGTTCAGGGCCACGATGCGCTCCGCCTTGGTGAAATCCCAGCGGATGTTCTCGGAGGCCTCGCCGAACTTCTTTTTCTCATGTTCCTCACGGGAGAATCCCTTGACCACCCGCATACCGCGGACGTTTTCCTCAATGGACTCGTTCAGACGGTCGTACTTTTTGAACACGCGGCGGAATGCCGGCATGGCCTTGCGGCTGACAAGAAACAGTCCCGTGGCCAAAAAGGGAATCAGCACGACAAAGGACGTAGCCAACGCACCGCCCATAATGTAGGCCATGATGATGGAGAAGATCAGCATAAGGGGGGCCCGTACCGCTGTGCGGATGATCATCATATAGGACATCTGCACGTTGCTCACGTCTGTGGTCATACGGGTTACAAGAGAGGCAGAGGAGAATTTGTCGATGTTCTCAAAGGAATAGCTCTGTACCTTGTGGAACACGGCCTGGCGCAGATTTTTGGCAAAGCCGGCGGACGCTTTGGCGCAGGTGAAGCCTGCGATGCCGCCGCAGCACAAAGACAGACATGCCATCACAATAAGCAAAAGACCGGTTTGCAGAATCAGCTTGATTTCCGCACCCGCTTTGATGGTGTTTACCAGATTGGCGGTGATAAAGGGGATGAACGCTTCAATGATTGCCTCGGCAACAATGAAAACCAGTGTAAGTATTGTGGGAGTACGGTACTCTTTAATACAGCTGGTAAGCCGTTTTAACATAGTTGTTTTCCTTTCCGGTTTGGTGTGCGGCAGAGCGCGTGCGCTCTGTTATGTAACCTTATAATTATACTTCTTTTTTCGAAAAAAAGCAATCTTCCAGGGGGCAATATTTGGGATTTTACAATTAGGTCACATTCCGTTATTTTATGTGCGCGCGGGATTGCAAAAGCTTTTATTAAGCACTGTGTAGTTTTGCAAATTCTCTAAAATCTATTGACGGAAAAATGATTTATTGTATAATTAAAATGTATTGTCTTTTTTCGTCCGGTATTTTATGTGCCGTTGATGAACTGCATTCTTCTTTGCGAAGACTGCATTGCGACAGAGAAAGGTGCATTACTATGAAACCTCAGCGTAAGATTATTTTGGTGCTTTTGTTGGTCGTTTTGGCCGTTTTTGTGCAGAGCTGTACGGGAAACGCCGGCCCCGGCGAGGATACTGCGGATCCGAGCGATGTTACGCCTGTTTTGCAGGATGTTTCGATTGTCGCTGACAATGCGGCGGAGTATTCGATTGTGATCTGCGAAGGCGCGTCGTCTGCGGTAGCGGATGCTTCCCGAGGGGTTATGACTGCTATCCAGAACGCTACGGGTGTCAAGCTTGCGTGGACTGACGACTTTGTGGACGGCGACGTTCCGCCGAAGGAAATTCTGGTGGGACGCACCAACCGCGAAGAGAGTGCGCAGGTTCTGCGGACGCTGACCTACGGTGAATACGCCATTCGTGTCGTAAACGGTAAAATCGTCATAGCCGCGTGGAACGAAGATGCGCTTAAGGCGGCGTGTGATGAATTTGCACGCTTCATCGGTGAAAGTGCATCGGAGGGCCTGCTTGTCGTATCCGGAGAATACAGCGCCGACGGCGTCGGATGCGATGCCCTGGCAGAGCTTCCGCCTTACGGTGCAATTGATGAAAAGATCCGGTTTGTGGATCTGGGTGACGACTGCCTCATGGTATATGCCAAGGATACGGACGAATCTGAGTTCCGCTCCTACTTTACCGTGCTGGAGAATGCGGGCTATACCCGGTTTGCCCTGAGACAGCTTGGAGACAATCTCCACGCCGTGTACGTGAACGAAAATAAGATCGTGCACGCTTCCTATATGGCGGCGGATAAGGATGCCCGTATTTCCGTGGAAGATTCTTACGATATGACTCTCTTCACCGAACAGGAATACGAGAAGGTGTGTGAACCCTCCGTCACCCTGGTAGGGCAGGAGGGATATATGAACGATACCGAGGGCGTGCCCAATCAGACCGGGCTTTGCCTGATCTTCCGCTTGGAAGACGGTCGGTTTATCGTGGTGGACGGCGGACGTTACGTGCCTGCTGCTGGTCCGCTGATCCGCAAAACTCTCCGCAGCCTGGCGGTGGATAAGGACAATATCACCGTGGCCGCCTGGTTTCTTACCCACGCTCATGACGACCACACGGGCGGATTCGTGCATTTTACCGATGATTTGAATTTGCACAAGCAAATCAAAATCGAAAACGTGATCCACCATATGGTGACTCCGGAGCAGTACGCGACAGTCAACGATCCGGCCCAATCCGATCGGGTGCGGAGTGTACTGTCCGGCAAGCTTGCCGATATCAATGTAATCAAAGCCCATACCGGTCAGGTGTTCCATATCGGCGGTATGGAGATCGAGATGCTGTTTACCTACGAGGACCTGGAACCGTCGTCCCTGGAATATATGAATACCACGTCCCTTGTGTTCCGCGTAACGTGTCAGGATAACACGGTCCTGGTGCTGGGCGATGCCTCCAACCGTTCCTGTACGTACCTGGTGCACTCCTATGGGGATTATCTCAAGAGTGACATCGTGCAGATCGCTCATCACGGCTACACAGGCGGTACGATCCCGCTGTATGAAGCCATCGATGCGGACGTGGCACTTTGGCCCACCGGCGTCATGTCGGTGGACGGCTCCTATGAGAAGCTGATGGCGCGGGACTACAACGCAAAGGCTGTGGAGCTGGCCAAAGAAGTATACATTGCCGGCAAGATTGCCCATACGTTGCCCTTGCCCTATACTCCCGAGGAAACGGACGAAACAAAGATAATCTACGGAACCAAATAACGAAAGGATATCCCCAATGAAAAAACATCTCAAACTGCTTTTGTGCCTGCTTCTGGCAGTGATCGCCATCGCCGTGCAGGGATGCACGACCACCACTACCCCCGGTGAGGATACCGCCGACAGCCTGGAAACCACACCTGCTTTGCAGGATTTGCATATCGTCTTGGATGGGGCAAGTGCATACTCCATCGTTATCCGCGAGGAAGCGGAGGACGGCGTTGTGGAAGCCTCCCGCAGTATTATGAATGCGATTCAGTCTGTCACCGATGTGAAACTGAATTGGACGGACGACTACGTGGACTCCGGTAAGAGCGCTCCTGCGAAGGAGATCCTCATCGGCTTGACCAACCGCGAGGAAAGCCTGGAGGTTCTGCAGGACGTCAGGTACGGCGAGTTCGTCATCCGGCCGGTGGGCGAGAAGCTGGTCATTGCTGCCTGGGACGAGGAGTCTCTCAAAAAGGCCTGCTCGCAGTTTACCAATTACATAAAACGGAACGGCCAGAGCGGTTCTTTCGTAATTCCCGGGGATTATTCGGATCAGGCGGTCGGCCTTGAGCCCCTTCTGCAGATGCCCCACTACGGTGCCAGAGACGAGTTGGTTGAGTTTATCGATCTGGCGGACGTATGCTATATGCTGTACGCCAACGATACGAATCTGGCTGAATTCGAGGCCTACTATAAAGTGCTGGAGAATGCGGGCTACACCCGTCTTGCATACAATAAAATGGCCGAGAATCATTACGTTTCCTACGTCAATGACGAAATGATCATTCACGCATCCTATCTGGCCTCCGGCAAGGATGCCCGTGTTACGATCGAAAAGAAATACGATACGGATATCTTCGTGGAGAGCCCATACGAAAAGGTATGTGAGCCCACGGTAACGCTCGTTGGCCTTGAGGGATACGGCGGGATTGAGGGTACCGTGCCCGGTACCTTTTATGGCAATCCCATTGGCCTTCTTATGATCTTCCGTATGGAGGACGGCCGATTTATCGTAGTGGACGGCGGCGGTATGGCGGACGAAACCGTTTCGCTGATCTATGATAATCTGTATGAATTGGCGGTGGATAAGGACAATATTGTGATCGCTGCCTGGATGCTGACGCATGCACACGGCGACCACGTGGGCGGCTTCACTATGTTTACCAATTCCGCCCGTCGGAAGCAGGTAACCGTTCAGAATATCTTCCATCATTTCTCCACCAACGAGCAGTATAAGAATTGTAAAGATGCAGGCCGCGCTGCCGAAACCCGCCCGCTGCTGCGTGCCTATAAGGATGCCAACATTATCAAGGCTCACGCAGGACAGGTTTTGAAGGTGGGCGGTGCCGAGATCGAGATTTTGTGTACCTCCGGTGAGTTGGAACCATATACTTTGCAGGATCATAACACTACCTCTGTTGTGTTCCGCGTAACAGCAAAAGACAATTCCGTTATGGTGCTGGGCGATGCCAGCTACGTTACCTGCAGTTTCCTGGTGAAGCATTACGGTGACTACCTTAAGTCGGATATGGTACAGCTGTCTCACCACGGATATGCAGGAGGAACCGTTGCCCTGTATGATAAGGTGCGGGCCGACGTGGTTCTGTGGCCCGGCGGTGTGGGCGGATTTGACGGCGGTCTGGAGCCTCAGGATCTGAGATACCGTGAGACCAATGCGCATGCTATTTCTCTGGCTGATGAGGTATACGTGGCCGGCGAAGCCGTACACACGCTGACGATGCCCTATACGTCCGAGGAGACGGATAACGCGAAGATCATTAAGTGATTGTCCATTGCATCCTATAACGTGTAAGGAGACGTAGTTGTGAGAACATACTTGAAATTTCTTGCGTGCATTTTGCTGATCGTTTCTGCCGTCCTTGTCCAAGGATGTACGGAGGCGAATCTGCCGGATGTGCCTGTAACGGATCCCGTTGAGGATACGACGGCGCCCGAAGAATCCACCGTTCCTGCGGAAACGGAGCCGCCTATCCGGAATCTGGCGATTGTCGGTGAAGGAAAATCCTCCTATGCCGTCATCATTCCCGAAGGGGCTGAGGAATGGGTAAATACCGCCTCCAAAACCGTTGTGGATGCCATTGAGGAGACCACCGGTGTAAAGCTGAATTGGACGGACGATTTCCTGGACAACTCACAAAAGCCCGGAAGCTATGAGATCCTGATCGGCCTGACCAATCGGGCGGAAAGTGCGGCTGTGTGGGGTGAATTGCCCTACGGGGAATACGTCATCCGCGCGGTGGGCGACAAGCTCGTTATCGCCGCCTGGGATGAAGCCTCTCTGCTGGCGGCTTGCGATGCTTTGGCCGCACAGATTAAAAATGACGCCTCGACGGGGAATTGGATCGTTGGTCCCGATTATACGCTGCAGGATACGGGATTCAAGGGCTTGAGCGATCTTCCGCACTACGGTGAACAGGATGAGCGCGTTCAGTTCGTGGATCTGGGCGACAACTGCTATATGCTCTATGCGGCGGATACGGATCTGGCGGAATTCAAGTCCTATTTCACCACCCTGGAGAGGGCGGGATACAGTCAGTTTGCCCTCCGCGAGATGGGAGACAATCTGCACGCTATTTATACAAACGATAAGAAAATTATCCATGCTTCCTATACGGCAAAGGATAAGGATGCCCGCATTTCCATTGAGAAGGCATACGATATGAGCCTTTTCGTGGAGAGCGAGTACGAAAAGGTGTGCGAGCCCTCCGTAACTATGGTTGGTTTGGAGCGCTACGGCAAGGATGAGAACGGCTTTTATAACCAGATCGGTCTGTGTCTGATCTTCCAGCTGGAGGACGGTCGGTTCATCGTGGTGGACGGCGGCGGTCACGACAGCAAGATGGCGGACGTGATTTACACCGCCCTTCGCAAGATGGCGGTGGATAAAAAGAACATTACCGTAGCAGCGTGGATTTTCACCCACGCCCACAGTGACCATACCGGTTCCTTTGTTAAGTTTACCAATGCGGGTAAAAACAAAACCGTAAAGGTACAGCATTTCATTCATCATTTTTCCACGCCCGAGCAGTATCAGGGAATCGATGACGGTCCGGATGAGAGCCGTTCCCAGCAGGTCCGCGATCTTCTGAAATCCGCCTATCCCGGCGTGCCGGTGATCAAGGCACATACCGGACAGGTGATCCGTGCCGGCGGTGTGGAGATGGAGATGATCTACACCTATGAGGACCTGGAGCCCTCCCACCTGGAGTATCACAATACCACGTCTCTCGTTTTCCGTGTGACGTCCCACGACAACAGCATTATGGTGCTGGGCGATGCTTCCCGACGGGTCAGCAAGTATCTGGTGCCCGCTTACGGCGAGTATCTGAGAAGCGATATGGTTCAGGTTTCCCATCATGGATATACGGGCGGAACCGAGCAGCTGTATGAAGCCATCGATGCGGACGTGGTGCTGATTCCTACCGGTATTGCTTCCATAGACGGCACCAAGGACAGCCGTCTGGAGCGCTCGTACAACGCAAGAGCCGTGGAACTGGCGGAGGAAGTGTACATCGCCGGTAAAAGCATGTTCACGTTCACCTTCCCCTATACTCCGGAGGTAACCGGAGAACCCAAGATCATCAAATAACGGCTTACCCGGCCGGAGGACATGCCTTGCGCACCCTCCGGACCGGGCAGCGATTTTTCACGGCTGCCTTGACGGATCCCCTTTGATCCTGTATAATTTTAGTATACGAAAGTGTATTTGAAATCACAAAAACGGAGAATAACAGTTATGAATGTGCGTCGCCAATGGATTTGGATTGCCCTGATCGTTGTATGGACGGTTTTTCTGGCCGGTTGCAATGCGACCACTCCGCCGGATGAGCCGCCGGTTGAAAGTGGCCCTGTCGCTTTGGATATCGTGGCAGACAACGCCGCGGGATATACCATCGTCGTTTCCGACCGAGCTTCCAGCGAGGTAACGGAGATGGCTTTAGAGCTTCGTTCCGCCATTGAAGCGGTTACCGGTGTAAAGCTGGAATTGACGGACGATTTCGTGGAGAAGGATGGCGAGCCTTTCGCCCGTGAGATCATCATCGGCCTGACGCAGCGTGAGGAAAGCATCCAGGCATTGCGGGAGACGCCGTACGGTGAGTACAGCATTTGTGTTGTCGGCGAGAAGATTGTCATTGCCGGATGGGACGAGAGCGCGCTGAACCTTGCCTGTGTCCGATTGACGGAGCACGTGGAAGAAAACGGTGCCGCAGGCCAATATTCTCTCATGAGCGACTATGCTTTGAGCGGAAAAACCTTTGCGGGTCTGTCTGAGTTGCCTCTTTACGGCGACGTGAAAGCGAAGATACAGTTCTTTGATATCGGCGACAGCAGCCGTATGCTGTACGTAAGAAACACTACGGCAGAGGAATTCAATACGTTCCTGGATCGGATGAGCGAGGCGGGGCTGAACAAGTTTGCTTCCCGGGAAGCGGGCAAGAACCTGTTTGCTACCTTTACGAGCGAAAAGTCTGTGATCAATGCATCCTTTAACGCTTCCACCCGGGAAGCCCGTATCACCGTGGACAAAGCGTACGACATGACCATTTTCACGGAACAGAAGTATGAAAAGATCTGTGAACCGGCAGTTCATCTTCTGGGACTGGAGTTTTCTGCCCCCTCGGATCCGGACAATTACGTGTTGAACGCACTTGGTCTGATCTTCCGTCTGGAAGACGGACGGTTCATTATTGTGGACGGCAACTATTACGGCAACAAGCAGGCCAAGCTGCTGTATGAGGCCCTTTGTGATCTGGCGGTGGATAAGGACAATATCGTGATTGCCGCATGGGTTTTCACCCACGCGCACAGTGATCACGTAGGCGCTTTCAGTACCTTTGCCGGGTCCGATATGAAGGACAAGGTGACGATCGAGAACTTCCTCTATCACTCTGCCAGCGATAAGCAGTATAAGGCTTTGGGTACGTTTGGTGCGCTTTCCAATATGCGCTCGGCGATGAACAAGTATCCTGCCGCAAACAAAATCAAAGTGCAGGCAGGTCAAGTTCTGCGGGCAGGCGGAGCCGAGGTGGAGATTCTGTCTACGTTTGCCGAGATGGAGCCTGCTACCCTGAAGGACTTCAACGTTACCTCCATCGTGCTTCGTTTTAACTTGGGCGGCAATACGGTTCTGGTTCCCGGTGACGCGCCCGACGGTCCCTGCAACGCTATCCTGCGTCGGTACGGCAATTATCTGAAGAGCGATATCGTACAGATTACCCACCACGGATATGACGGGGTGGCAGAGTTCTATAAAGCCGTTGATGCGGATGTAATCCTGTTCCCCGTAGCCGCAAGACAGTTCTACGGAAGGGGAGAACTGTACCGCATTATGGACTGGGCACATAATAAGGCCGCCTTGGATTTGGCCAAGGAATGCTACGTAGCCGCAGCAACCGGCCACACACTGATTTTGCCTCATACCCCGGAGGATAATAAGACTGTCAAAATCTATGACGGTGAATAAGCGGAAAAGCCACTCGCAAGAGTGGCTTTTCTTGTCCGCTTGCTTGACAGAACGGAATATTTTTAGTAAAATATCCTATATATGAAACTCCATAACTGGTTTTACTTAGAGGTTTATTTATGAAAAAACAACGCAGGCTCCTTTTTTGTCTGGTAGTCGTAATCGTAGCGATTCTGACCCAAAGTATCGTTACGGCCGCCACACCGGACGCAGTACCCGCTACTTCGACGACGGCAGTCGGTGAGGATTTATCCGTTGTTTCCGGCAGCAAGTCTTCTTTTGTTTTTATTACGCCGAAAAACGGTCCTACTAATGTGAGCAGCGCCGCAAAGACGGTGCGAAACGCCATTAAAACCGCCACAGGCGTGAACCTTGAAGTACAGAATGACGGTGCGGCGGCCATTGCCACCGAGATCCTTGTGGGCGAAACGAACCGCCAGGAAAGCCGTGCATTGATGGAAAGCACGCCTTACGGCCAGTATGCCATCCGTGTGATCAACGGAAAGATCGTTATTGCCGCATGGGATGACGATTCCATTACAAAGGCGTGTGAGGAATTTGCTGCCTTTGTGAAAAAGCAGGGTAAGAAGGGTACCTTTACCGTTGCCGCCGATTATTCCGTCGATGGCGTTGTGACCAAGGGCTTTGATGCGATCCCCCACTACGGAAACACTAAAAATAAGGTGCAGCTCATTGATCTGGGGGATAAGAGCTATATGCTTTACGTGCCGTCCACTACGAAAAACGCCTTTTCGGAGTATTTGGACAGCTTGAAGAAGCTGGGCTTCACGGAATTCTCCACCCGTACGGCGGGAAAGAAGATGACGTACGCCGTATATAAAAACGAGGAGACCATTCTCCATATGTCCTTCAATTCCTCCACGAGAGAGGCTCGTATTGCGGCGGACAAGGCCTACGATATGACCATCTTCACCGAGCAGAAGTATGAGAAGGTCTGCGAGCCCACCGTTTCTTTGGTGGGACAGGAGGTGGAGGTAGAAACCGGATGGATCTACAACGCTCTGTGCCTGGTGTTCCGTCTGGAGGACGGCCGATTTATTATCGTGGACGGCGGGTATGCTCAGTTCTCTATAAATAAGCTGTATAAGACCCTCCGATCTCTTCACGTGAACGATGGCAAGATCACCATTGCGGCGTGGATCTTCACCCATCCTCACAGCGATCATACCGGTGCGTTTACCGAGCTTTCCAACACGTCTCTTAAAAAACATATTGCGGTGGAGAATTTCATCCATCACATTGCTTCCGATGCCCAGCATAAATATTTTGGTTCCTCCGGAACAGCAACACAGACCCGCACGGCCATGCGAGGATATCGGGGTGCGAATATCATCAAAGCCCACTCCGGCCAGGTGATCAAGGCAGGCGGCGTGGAGATTGAGATGCTCTTCACCTATGCGGATCTGGAGCCCCAGATGCTGGATGAGATGAACACTACCTCTCTTGTGTTCCGCGTGACGGCGCAGGATAATTCCGTTATGGTGTTGGGTGACGCATCCAACCGTTCCATCAACTACCTGATCGATACCTACGGCGATTATATGGAAAGCGATATGGTGCAGATTGCCCATCACGGCTATAACGGCGTGGCCGAGGTGTATAGTCTGATTGACGCCGACGTGGTGCTGTTCCCCGGCGGTGTGAATCAGTTCTACGGCCGACGGAATTTGTATCGCATTAAAGATTGGGAATTCAACAAGAGAGCCTTGGATCTGGCGAAGGAATGTTACGTGGCAGGCGATTCGGTATTCACCCTAACGATGCCCTACAAGCCCGGAAAAAATGCCTCCGTGAAAATCTACGACGGAGAAAACTGAGTGTAAAAAACCACCCGTGAGGGTGGTTTTTTGTTTCGTCTATTGACAGGGAAGCGGATATTTATTACAATGTATTTACATATGAAATGTTTTGGGAGAAGATTTGTTATGAAAACCAGGTGCAAAATCCTTTGGACGGTGCTGATTGTTATCGCGGCACTTCTTTCACATACCGTCGTTATGGCGGCCACGTCGGAGACAGTGTCCGTTGAGGACGTGTCCGTTGTGAGTGGCGGAAAATCCTCTTTCGTAATTGTTACCGCCCGAAACGTCTCCGACAGTACAGCCTCCGCCGTTGAGGCGGTACAGAGCGCTGCTAAGACTGCCACGGGCGTGAATCTTGAGACACAGTACGACAGCAAGGCGGCTATTGCCACCGAGATCCTCGTGGGCGCAACAAGCCGTGAGGAAAGCGAGATCTTGATGAATGAAACGCCCTACGGCGAGTATGCCATCCGTGTGATCAACGGAAAGATCGTCATCGCCGCCTGGGATGATAAATCCATCGCCAAGGCCTGCGATGCTTTCGCCGCTTACGTAAAAGAACAGGGCAAAAAAGGAGAACTGACCGTATCCGGTGACTATTCCGCTTCTGCTGTGGCAGTCAAGGGCTTCGGCGTGATCCCTCATTACGGTACAGTCAAGACCAAGGTGCAGCTCATCGATCTGGCGGATAACAATTACATGGTGTACGTGAAATCCACCACAAAAAGCACGTTTAATGCTTACCTGGACAGCTTGAGTGCGCAGGGATTCACGGAGTTTTCCACCCGCAATGCGGGAAACAAGATGACGTTTGCCGTCTATAAAAACGAGGACACGATTCTCCATATTTCCTTCAATGCCTCCACGATGGAAGCGCGCATTGCCACGGAGAAAGCCTACGATATGACCATCTTCACCGAGCAGGCGTATGAAAAGGTCTGCGAGCCCACCGTTACCATGGTGGGGCAGGAATTCTTCGTAGGGAATGATTCAAAGAACGCTCCTCTTTCCAACGGATTATGCCTGGTATTCCGCCTGGAGGACGGACGGTTTATTATCGTGGACGGTGGTTACCACGAGGCATCCGTCAATATGCTGTACAAAACGCTCCGCAAGCTTCACGTAAACGAGGGGAAGATCACCATCGCCGCGTGGATTCTCACCCACCCCCACAGCGATCATACCGGTGCGTTTACCATGCTTTCCGGCACTACCATCAAGAATCGCATCGTGGTGGAGAACTTTATCCATCACATTGCATCCCCCGATCAGCACAGAGCTATTAAGGATGCCGGAACGTCTTCTGCGACGCGAACGGCTATGAAGGGCTACACGGATGCGAACATTATCAAGGCGCACTCCGGTCAGGTGATTAAGGCAGGCGGCGCGGAGATCGAAATGCTTTTCACCTATGCGGATATGGAGCCGGCGGTCATTGATAGGATAAATACGGAGTCCCTTTTGTTCCGGGTAACGGTGCAGGATAATTCTATTATGGTGTTGGCGGACGCGTCCACACGGTCCATTAATCATATATACAAAGCCTACGGCGATTACCTGAAGAGTGATATGGTGCAGCTGGCTCACCACGGGGTCGATGGCGGAGAACTTTTGTATCAGACGATCGATGCGGACGTGGTGCTGTGGCCGATTGCGGTGGATGCGAGCTATAATCAGGGAGTAGAACTTATACTGGACGTTAAGTACAATAAAGTGGCGACAGGATTGGCCGAGGAGGTCTACGTGGCCGGCAACGCCGTCTTCACCTTGCCCCTTCCGTACACCCCGGCGGATAATGAATCAGCCGTGTTTTATAAGGGAAAAGAATAAAACAAAACGGGCTGTTGCCATCGGCAACAGCCCTTCTTTTTACTGTTTTTTCTTGAGCAGATCCGCACAGGAGGTGCAGAGCAGACCCAGGAGGATCAAAGCGCATCCCAATCCCTTCTGAAGGGAAAAGGCGTCGTGGAGCAGGATCACACCAAAGATAATGCTGGTCAGCGGCTCAAGGAGAGAGAAGATGGCCGCATTGGCATCGCCCACACGGCGAACGCCGGCCTGGAACAGCACGCATCCCACGATGGCGGTCAGCATGGCTACGCTTACCGCATATCCCCAGGCGGGGGCGGTGAGTGCCAGCGTCAATTTGCCCATGGAAAGACCGACCACGGCACACAGCGCGGCACCGGAGATGGATACGATGGTCATCAGCTGATACAGCGGCATCGGTGCGGCGGATTCCTTTTGCAGCACGAGAATGTAGGATGCGTAGAAAATGCCGGACAGAAACGCCAGAAACAGGCCCACAGGATCGCTCCTGCCGCCGCCCAGATCCACCAGCATCACGGCGCCGATCATACCCAGGAGCATACCAACGATGCGGATCAGGCCGGGCTTTTGGCGGCGGAAGACGGTGTTAAAGAGTACCACGTACAAGGGATACATAAAGTGGAGCGTGGTGGCAATACCGGGGGATATGTACGCATAGGAGGAATACAGAAGCAGGGTGCAGCCGAAGAGCAAGCCGCCCAGGATTACAGCGGTGCCCACCTGACGGCGGGTAGGGACGGATTTGCGGGCCGTGAAGAACCACAAAAGCAAAAGCACCGGGATCGGCAGAAAGGCCCGCAGAAAGGCCATATTGATGCCGTTGTTGCCGCCCTGGTAGGAGATGGCGGCCAATACCGGCGTAAAACCGAAGATAACGGCGGACAGAAAGACGAAAAGTACGCCGGAGAGCTGATTCTTTTTCATGTCAGCGATCAACCCTTATAATCGAGAATCCACTGATGCAGATCCGCGTTGTGGCGATGATGGCCGTGCCATGCGATGACGTGGTTTTTCTCCGGGAAGACCCACAACTGCTGGCCGTTCATACCGCCCTTGCCGTAGCTGTTTTCCTTCATCTTGTTCAGTTCGTATCCGTTTTCGAGGGTCAGCTTTACCCAATCTTCGGAAATGATGCGGGTATCACCGTAGGTGCCGCCATTCAGATATACCTGACCCAGCTTCACCATATCTACTGTGCGGATGTAGAGACCGGTGGCTCCCATTGGATGACCCATGGGACAACGGCTCCAGGCCATTTCCTGGAATCCCAGGGGATAGAACAAAGTATCCCACAGGAAGTTGTCAATAGGCATGCCTGCCTTCTTCTCTACGATGCGGGCCAGCATATAGTAGGCGCCGTCGGTGTAGGAGCGCTGAACACGAGGCTCGTGGTCGAAGGGATACTTAAACATATACGTCAGGTAATCCCGGCCGAACTCTTCTGCTTTGTGGGTGTCGATGTCCAGAAAACCGCCGGGCAGGCCGAGTCGGTGGAGCAGGGCATCGTGAACGGTGATCTCGTGCCAGCGGGGATCCACGTCGGCGGGACATTCTTCCTTGAGAATTTCCGTAATGCGATCCTCCGGCTTGATCAGTCCGCGGTCGTACAGAATACCGATGGCCGTCACAACGAATGCCTTTGCTACGGAGTAGGAGTTCTGGCAGGCGTTGGTGGGGGTCACGGTGATTGCCTCCGGTTCACCGCCGTCCTTGATCTCCGCTACGCGGTATACGGTGTAGCCGCTTTCCTTGATGAACGCGGAAATGTCTTCCAAAAATTTGCTCATAATCTCACCTCAAAAGCAAAAAATAGTATGATGACATTATACTATTGCGTGAGTAAATTGTCAAGTTTTTCCCATCTATTGACAAGGGATTTTGGGTGGTTTATAATATCATAGATGGAGAATTTTTGCGTTTTCGGCATGCTTTGATGGTATCAAACGGAAAGGAGAAGCCATGAACCGAGTGAAAAAAGACATGGATATGTGCAACGGCCCTCTGGCAGGAAAGATCCTGCGCTATACGTTGCCTTTGGCCTTATCCGGCATATTGCAGCTGTGCTTCAACGCAGCGGATATGATCGTCGTCGGACGGTACTCCAGCGGTGAAGCTTTGGCGGCGGTGGGATCCACCGGTGCCCTTATCAATCTGATCATTAACGTATTTATGGGACTGTCGGTGGGCGTCAGTGTGTGCGTTGCCCACGCCTGGGGTGCAAAGAATAAAGAGTCGGTCCGGCAGATTGTGCACACCGCTATGCTGACAAGTATGATCGCCGGTATGATTGTTTTGCTGATTGGCTTTTTCGGATGCCGAACCTTCCTTTTGTGGATGGGTACCCCGGACAATGTAATCCACTTGTCCACCACCTATATGAAGATTTATTTCCTTGGTATGCCGGCCTGTATGGTGTATAATTTCGGCGCGTCCATTCTGCGTTCCATCGGCGATACCAAGCGTCCTCTGATTTTTCTTGTTATAGCCGGCATCGTAAACGTGCTGCTCAATCTGCTCACAGTCATCGGTTTCCACATGGGCGTGGCCGGTGTTGCCATCGCCACGGCGGGATCACAGGTGGTGTCCGCCGCCTTGGTTGTGAGATCCCTGATGAAGCGTCAGGATGCCTGCCGGCTGATTCTGCGGCATCTTCGGATCTATCCGGACAAGCTTCTGGCCATCATTCGTGTGGGTTTGCCTGCGGGCTTGCAGGGTGCCGTGTTCTCCATATCCAACGTGCTGATTCAGTCCTCCATCAATTCCTTTGGCTCCGTAGCCATGGAGGGAAATACGGCCGCCGGCAACCTGGAAGGCTTTATCTATAACGTGATGAATGCGTTCTATCATACGTCCCTCACCTTTACGGGACAGAACGTGGGTGCGCGCAAGCCGGAGAGAATTCCCCGCATCGCACTGACGTGTATCGCTTTGTCCGTGACGATCAGCCTTAGCCTCAGCGGATTGATGTATCTGTTCCGTGAGCCGCTGTTGGCTATATACCGTCCCGACGCACCGGACGCAATTGCCTACGGCAGTTTGCGTATGAGCATCATTGTGTTAACCTATTTCCTGTGCGGTATTATGGAAGTATTTACCGGCAGCCTTCGCGGTATGGGCGCCTCTTTGACGCCTATGCTGATCTCGCTGGTGGGTGCATGCGTAACCCGTGTGATATGGATATACACGGTGTTTGCCGCAACGCCCACGCTGAAGGTTCTGTATTCCTGCTATCCCGTGTCGTGGATATTCACGATTCTTATGCAGATCGTGGCCTTTATCGTAATACGGCGCAGTCTTATGAAACAGCTCAGAGGACAGCCGGTCCATTCTTGAATTAACGAGGAATACCATGAAATATCAGGCACACAGAGGCGTGGCATGCGAAGCGCCGGAAAATACAATGGCGGCCTACCGCTTGGCGGTAGCCCAAGGCTATGACGTGATCGAATTGGATCCTTCCTTTACGAAGGATGGCGTATGCGTTTTGTACCATGACAAAACCCTGACGCGCACCTGCCGTACAAGCGACGGCGGAAAAGTCCAAGGGGACCTGTTGCTCGCAGATACCTCCTACGCGGATCTGCTTACGTACGACGTGGGACTGTCCCATTCTCTCAAATATCGGGGAGAACGGGTGCCTACGTTGGCGGAGGCCCTGGCGTTCGCCAAAGAGCAGGAAGTACTGATCAAATTGGACAACCGTATGGAGAAGTACACCCCGGAGCAGTTAGAGGTGTATTTCACAATTATCGAAGAGTCCGGGGCACGTGTTGCCTTTACCTGCAAAACAACGGCGTTTGCCGAAAAAGTGATTGCCCGTTTCCCCGATGCGGAGATCCATTATGATGGGGAAGTGACGGAGGAAGCGGTCGCGTATCTTAAGACGAAACTGCGGAACAATTCCTATACCGTATGGCTGTATCACGCCGACGCTGCCAAAGAGACGTGCGAGATGATCCACCGTTATGCGGAGTTGGGTCTGTGGATTGTATCCACCGAGGAAGAATTGGCTCACGCCAAGGAATTGGGTGCCGACATCATCGAGACTCCCGGCGAATTGAAGCCGCCCCGGGAGCACGTTGGCTTTGTGGACAGCCACATACATACGAAATACTCCCATGACTCCACCTGTGAGCCCATGGCACACTGTGCCGCCGCGGCAGAGCGGGGACTTGTTGGCCTGTGCATCACGGATCACTGTGATCTGGAATACGCGTATAAGATGGACGTGGTCACTCCTATTGTGGAATCCGTGAATGAAGCGACAGCTTGCAACAAGGCACATAGTGGCAAGCTGGCTGTATATACCGGCGTTGAGTACAGTGAAGCCATATGGGATATGGAGACCTACGGCAAGATGATTTCGGCGGCTGCCTATGATGTGGTTCTCGGATCTATCCATGCGGTAAAGTACAAGGATTATACCGTTCCGTATTCCCATATCGATTTCTCGGCGATGACGACCGAGGACGTGCGGGGATATCTCCACGCCTATTTCCGGGAGATGAAGGAAATGATGTGCCGATGCGATATGGACGTGCTGACCCATCTGACATGCCCCTTGCGGTACATCGTCGGCAAGTACGGCGTAGCTGTGGATATGTCCGAATACGACGGGGAAATCGAAGAGATACTTCGCCTTGCTATTGAAAAGCATCTTGCGCTGGAAATCAATACATCGGGCATCGGTTCCTTCTACGGGGAATATATGCCCTACGAATCCATCCTGCGTACATACCGGGCCATGGGAGGTTATCTGATCACCTTGGCATCGGATGCCCATACCGCCGATCGGGTGGGCAACGGATTTGCCGAAGCGGCACGGATGCTGAAGGGTATAGGTTTTACAAATGCCTATTATTATAAACAGCGTATGCCCATCCCCTATGCGCTGTAAGGAGGACTGTATGAAATACGATATTACCGCATTGGGCGATATTCTGATTGACTTTTCTCCCATGGGAGTGGATGAAGCGGGGGATCCCGTGTTCGTTCGCAAAGCGGGCGGAGCGCCCCTGAATCTTCTTGCCACTGTGGCCAAGTTCGGCGGCAGGGCTGCCTTTATCGGTAAGGTGGGCGAGGATATGTTCGGCCGGTATCTGGCGCAGGTTCTGCGGGATAACGGCATCGACGGTCGGGCGCTGGTTCTGGATCCAAACCACAATACCACGCTGGCTTTCGTTCAGCTGGACGCATCGGGTGACCGGGATTTCGACTTCTGCCGAAAAACGGGAGCCGATACCTATCTGGACGTATCCGACGTGGATGAAGATTTGATCCGGCAGAGCCGTATTTTCCATTTCGGATCCCTGTCCTTCACGGCAGAGACCGCGCGCCGTGCCAGCCTGCACGCTGTAAAAATCGCCCGGGAGGCCGGATGTGTCATCACATACGATCCCAACTACCGTGCTCCGTTGTGGGACAGTGAGGACTGCGCTGTTCGTTGGATGCGGGAGGGCATTGCCTCCGCTGATCTGGTGAAGGTCTCCCGTGAGGAGGCGCAGATGATCGCCGGCGCGGAGGACGTGCAGGAGTGCATCCGCCATATTCTATCGCTGGGCGTCACCGCCGTTCTCGTGACAGATGGTGCTAACGGAATCAATTACGGTATCGGTGATTGCCGCGGCTTTATCCCGGCCGTGCCGGTGAGAGCGGTGGACACCACCGGTGCAGGGGATATATTCTTCGGCACGTTTTTGACCTGCTTTTTGCGCGGTGGAGCGAGTCTGCATGCACTTACTGAAGAGCAGGTGAGAAAATATATTGTAAAAGCGGCGCAGATCGCCGCCGAAAGCACTAAATTGCGGGGCGCCATTGCCTCAATTCCGACATTCGGGGAGGATATCTGAGATGAAAGCAGCAGTATTTTATTCCGCACACGATTTGCGTGTGGAAGAGACGGCCATTGCCGATTTGGGCGAAAAAGACGTACTGATCCGCGTACACGCCTGCGGCATCTGCGGCACGGACGTGCATATTTTCCACGGAGACGAGGGCGCTGCCAAAACCCCGGCCGGTACGGCGCTGGGCCACGAATTTGCCGGTGAAATCGTGCGGGTCGGCGCGGCAGTGAAGCATCTGAAACCGGGCGACCGTGTTTGCGTAGACCCCAATCAGCTGTGCGGCGGATGCGAATACTGCCTTGGCGGCATCGGTCATTTCTGCGAGAATATGACAGGCATCGGCACCACCGTGCACGGCGGATTTGCCGAATATTGCGTGGTAGCGGCATCGCAGGCGTACCGTTTCTCCGACACCATTTCCTACGACGCTGCGGCGATGACTGAGCCGGTATCCTGCTGTCTCCACGGTATCGATCTGTGCGAGATCGAGTGCGGCAGCACCGTTGCGGTGATCGGATGCGGTATGATCGGTCTGATCATGCTCCAGCTGGCCAAGCTGCGCGGCGCGGCCCGGCTGATCGCTGTGGAGCCCGTGGCAGAGAAGCGCCAGCAGGCTCTGGATCTGGGTGCGGATCTGGCATTGGATCCCATGGGCGATTGGGAACATGAATTGAAGAGTGCAGGCATCACCCGTATCGATACGGTAATCGAGTGCGCAGGCCGTACCGATACAATGGAAATGGCCATCCGTATGGCCGGGAACAAGTCCCTTGTTATGCTGTTCGGACTGACTGCACCGAACGATACGATCTCCGTCAAGCCCTTTGAGATTTTCAAAAAGGAGATTACTCTGAAGGCCTCCTTTATCAATCCTTACACCTTCTCCCGGGCCTTGAAGCTGATCGAATCCGGTAAGGTGGACGTGACTTCCATGGTTTACCGCACCGCGCCCCTCAGTGAGCTGCCGGAGATTCTTGCCGACGGAGAGAAGCGCCGCGGCGGTAAGATCATCATTCATCCCTGATGATTTTTACATTTTGTCACTGGAATTTTACTAAAACGGTTGAAAACCGCATAGATTTATGATAGACTAAATACAGCATAAATACATAGTTCCCCTTATTTCGCCACAATTGGCGCAAAACCGAAAGGATATACGTTATGGAAGAGCTGAAGAAATTGAGAGAGACACTGGATACCCTTCCTTGGATCGCTGTCCTCTTGCTGGTTATTTTTGCAGATGGCATTTACGGCGGCCTGTATCGCATCACCAAGGGTGACACCACCGGTATCGTAATCGGTATTTTGTGGATCGTTACCGGCGGCTTGTTCGGTATTGGCTGGATCATTGATCTTGTTACCGTTATCGTAAACAAGAAGATCACCTTCCTGGCATAATTCTATAGTATTGAGCGCCGCTTTGCGGCGCTTTTTATTTTGCAAAACATATATAAGTATTCCCATATTCCGTTGACAAAGATTCCCGAAATATGGTATACTTAACGTTGGATAATATCGGCGGAAGATCGCCGAAACAAGGAAAAACCGGAGGACCCCAATATGAGTTATTCAGTAAAGCAACCCTGGATCGCCGAAAGAGAAGCGACCGTTTGCACGTGGAAGATGGACTACGACCGTGGATTCATCAGCAATATGCAGACCTCCCTGATGGTGGATTTTGTGTCCCTGTCCGACCGTCAGCTGGCAAACTACGTTCAGATGATGAAAGCTTGCGGCTTCACGGGCATTCAGGTGACCGATATGGTATCCGCCTGGCGTGCCAGCGGCTCCTGGGAGATCGTGCACGATCGATATAAAGTTCTGGCGAACGAGCTCCATAAGAACGGCATGAACTTTACCGTTTGGTGCTGGGCGGCAGAGTTTAACGGATACGGTTGGCACGACAGAAGCATTACCTACCGTAACGCCGATCCGGAAAAGCCCGCCTATGAGGATCCCAACGTGCTGGCCGGCTTTAATAAGTATTATGATATTTACGCCGATCTGGCTCCCTACGCCGATCGTGTGATCGCCCACTTCTTTGATCCGGGCAATCTTCGCGATATGCCCAGCATTCTGTATTTTACCAAGCTGCTGGCTGATAAGTTCCGCGCTAAGAATCCCAATATCAAGATCGCCGTGGATACATGGGGCTGCCCGCCCACCTATCCTACCGAGCTGGTGAACGCCGGTATGGCGGACATTATGCTGATGGAACTGCCTTTCCTGCCCACGTGGCGTCAAGAAGGCAAGCGTGCCAACTTCCGCCAGGGCGTAAAGGATCTGGGATGCGGACTTGGCTCCTGGGGCTGGTATACCTGCGAGTACGAGCAGGATCAGACTCCCTTTATGGTTGTCAACAACCGCGTTCTGA
>JBGVKV010000091.1:0-4609 GCA_045123975.1 Eubacteriales bacterium
ATCAGAACGATCTTGATATCGGAATAGCGGGACAGCGCCGCAATCAGGGAGTGTACGGTGCGGCCGTATTTCAAGTCACCGCAGAAGCCTACGGTCAAGCCGTTCAGTCTTCCTTTTTCACGGTAGATGGTCAGAAGATCCGCCAGAGTCTGGGTGGGATGGCAGTGACCGCCGTCTCCGGCATTGATCACGGGAATAGATGCGTTGCGGGAGGCCACGTAAGGCGCACCTTCCTGGGGATGACGCATTGCGATAATATCCGCATAGCAGCTGATAACCTGGGCCGTATCTGCCACGCTCTCGCCCTTGGAGGCGGAGGAGGAAGAGGCAGAGGAGAAGCCGATCACGCTGCCGCCCAGCTCCAGCATAGCCGCCTCGAAGCTGAGACGGGTACGGGTAGAGGGCTCGAAGAACAGAGTAGCCAGTTTCTTGCCCTTGCATTTTTCGGAATACTTTTCGGGGTGCTCGCTGATATCGCAAGCGGTTTTCAGGAGTTCGTCTACTTCCGCAACGGAAAGATCGACGATATCAATGACACTTCTCATGCTTTGATCCAGCTTTCATCGGAGGGATTGTTGCGGAATGCGATCAGGCGGGCCACGTCCTCGGCGCGGATGTATCCTTCCTCGGCGGCGGTCTCAGCGATCACGTCGAAGTTGGTCAGGGAAACGTTCTTCACGTTGGCCGCTTCCAGACGCTCGATCCCCTTCTTCATACCGTAGGTGAAGATGCTGACGATGCCCAGAACCTCAGCGCCTGCCTCACGCAGTACGTTGACAACCTCCAGAACGCTGCCGCCGGTGGAGATCAGATCTTCCACAACCACAACCTTCTGACCGGCCTCCAGCTTGCCCTCGATCTGATTCTGTCTGCCGTGGTCCTTAGCGCCGGAACGAACGTAACCCATGGGCATATCCAGAATGTGAGCGGTGATGGCCGCGTGAGCGATGCCGGCGGTGGAGGTACCCATCAGCACCTCAGCCTCAGGATAGTGTTCCTTGATCAACTTAGCCAGACCGTTTTCCACGTCGTCGCGCACCTTGGGTGCGGTAAGGGTCAGACGGTTGTCGCAATATACGGGGCTCTTGATGCCGCTGGCCCAGGTGAAGGGCTGGTCGGGGCGGAAGAATACTGCCTTAATGGACAGAAGATCTTTAGCAATCAGTTTTTCCATAGTAATCTATCTCCTTAATCAACAAATTCACGGATGCATCTCTCGTAAGCCGCAACCGGATCCTCGGCGGCGGTAATGGGACGGCCCACCACGATGTAGTCGGAGCCGATCTCCTTGGCCTGTGCGGGAGTCATAACCCGCTTCTGGTCGCCGATCTCACCGTCAGCGAAGCGAACACCGGGAGTTACGGTGAAGAATTCCTTACCGCAGGTCTCGTGTACTACGCCCGCTTCCAGGGGAGAGCAGACAACGCCGTCCAGGCCGGCTGCCTTGGCGTTCTTGGCATAGTGCATAACTACGTCAGGCATAGCGTGGGGAATCAGCAGATCCCGGTGCATGCTTTCCTCATCGGTGGAGGTAAGCTGGGTAACGGCAATCAGCAAGGGACGGGTGCCGTCGGGACGGGTCAGTCCCTCAATGGCGGCTTCCATCATACGGACGGTGCCGGCGGCGTGCAGATTGCACATATCTACGTCCAGACGGGAGAGAACCGCCATGGATTTCTTCACGGTGTTGGGAATGTCGTGCAGCTTCAGATCGAGGAAGATCTTGTGGCCGCGGGTCTTGATCTCGCGAACGATGGCGGGACCCTCGGCGTAGAACAGCTCCATACCGATCTTCACAAAAGGCTTTCTTGTGCCATTGAACTTGTCCAGGAAAGCAAATACCTGCTCCGCCGAGGCAAAGTCACAAGCGATGATTACGTCTTTTCCCATAGTCTTACGTCTCCTATTATGTCACTTAAATTATCGATCTTATATTTCGCCATGGCGGCGGGCAGATCCTGTATGATGTCCCGGCAGGCGTAGGGATTGATCAGATTGGCGGCACCCACCTCCACAGCGGTGGCACCGGCCAGCATCATCTCAATCACGTCCTCGGCACAGGAAACACCGCCCATACCGATAACGGGGATCTTGACAGCGTGGGCCACCTGATACACCATACGAACCGCAACGGGGAAGATGGCGCTTCCGGAGAAGCCGCCCATGGTGTTGGCGATGACGGGCTTTCTGGTGCGCAGATCAATGCGCATGCCCAGCATGGTGTTGATCAGGCTGATGCCGTCCGCTCCTGCTTCCTCGCAGGCCCTGGCGATGGACACGATGTCCGTCACGTTGGGGGACAGCTTTACGATCACCGGCTTGGTGGTAACGGCTTTTACGGCGCGGGTAACTTCTGCCGCGGCCTCAGGCGACGTGCCGAAGCTCATGCCGCCGCCGTGCACGTTGGGACAGCTGACGTTGACTTCCAGCCAGCCTACCTGCTCACACTTGTCCAGCTTTTCGCATGTATATACATAATCCTCCACGGAGAATCCGCTGACGTTGGCCATAACCTTCTTGTGAAAGCACTTGGCCAGCTTGGGCAGCTCGTTTCTAATAACTGCTTCTACGCCGGGATTCTGGAGACCTACCGCATTGATCATGCCGGCAGGGCATTCCGCGATGCGGGGCGTGGGATTACCGAAGCGGGCATCCTTTGTGGTTCCTTTGAAGGAGAAGGTGCCCAGCATATTGATGTCGTAGAGCTCGGCGAACTCGTATCCGTATCCAAAGGTTCCGCTGGCGGGGATGATGGGATTGTCCAATTCAATTCCGCAGAGCGTTACTTTCATTTGTCCCATGCGATCTCCTCCTTGAACATAATGGGGCCGTCCTTGCAGATGCGCTTATAGCCGGTCAGGGTCTTGCAGGAGCATCCCATGCAGGCGCCGAAGCCGCAGCCCATCCGTTCCTCAAAGCTGAACTGACCGCTGGTGGCGGAAGCCCGGTAAATGGCTTTCAGCATAGGCTCGGGACCACAGGTGTATACGTAGGTGTAGGATTTTTCTGCCATAGCATCGGTTACAAAACCCTTGATGCCGTAAGATCCGTCCACAGTGGTGACGGTTACATCCGCACCCAGCGCACGGAATTCATCCTCGTAGAAGATCTCATCCTTCGTGTTGAATCCCAGGATCACGGAAACCTTCTTGCCCTCGGCGATCAGTCGTTTGGCCAGCATATACAGAGGCGGAACGCCGACACCGCCACCCAGAAGCAGGGGGGCATCCCCGGACAGAGAGGTGTCATAGCCGTTGCCCAGACCGGTGAGAATATCCAACTGACTGTCCTTCAGATGGCGCATAGCCTCCGTGCCCTTGCCCACCACCTTGTAGATGAGAGTCAGAGTGCCATCTTCGCAGTCACATACGGAGATGGGGCGGCGGAGGTAGAATCCGTCCAGCTGGAGATTGACAAACTGACCGGGAGCGGTGACGTGGGAGGTGTCTCCCACAAGCCGCATTCTGTATACGCTGTCGGTCAGCGGTGTGTTTTCCGTGATTTGAAAAATACTCTGTTTCATAATCGGTCCTTACGCATCAATGGTGGAGATGGTCAGGGTGGTTTCCTCCAGTACGTCCAGAAGCACCTTGACGGTATCCAGTGCGGTGAAGATGGTTACGTTGTTTTCCGTAGCGTAGCGGCGGATCTGATAACCGTCGCTGGCGTGACCGACGGAGTCGATATCACGGGTGTTGATTACGTAGGCGATGTGTCCCTGACGGAGTGCGTCGGGAATCTCGTTGCTTCCGTCGCCGATCTTCTGCAGAACGTGGGTGCGGATTCCGTTTTCTTTCAGGAACTGGGCAGTGCCCTCCGTAGCCTGGATGTTGAAGCCCAGGTTGTAGAAGCGGCGGATAAGGGGCAGAGCCTCCTCCTTGTCCTTGTCCGCAATGGTGGCGAGAACGGTGCCGTAGTTCTGCAGATGCATGCCGGAGGCCTGCAGTGCCTTGTACAGCGCCCGGTTCAGCTTGTCATCGTAACCGATGGCCTCACCGGTGGACTTCATCTCGGGAGAGAGGTAAGCGTCCAGACCGCGGATCTTGTTGAAGGAGAACACGGGAACCTTAACGTACCAGCGATCCTTTTCCTTCGGATAGATGTCGAAGATGCCCTGTTCCTTCAGGCTCTTGCCCAGGATAACCTCGGTGGCGATGTCGGCCAGAGAGTAGCCCGTAGCCTTGGACAGGAAGGGAACGGTACGGGAGGAACGGGGATTTACCTCGATGATAAATACGTTGTCATCCTTGTCTACGATGAACTGGATGTTATACAGGCCTATGATGCCGATGCCCATACCCAGCTTCTTGGCGTACTGGAGGATGATGCCCTTAACCCGGTCGCTGATGGAGAAGGGAGGATATACGGAGATGGAGTCACCGGAGTGCACGCCGGTGCGCTCAACCAACTCCATGATGCCGGGCACGAATACGTCCCGACCGTCACAGATGGCGTCGATTTCCACCTCGCGGCCCTGGATATACTTGTCAACCAGAACCGGCTTGTCCTCGTCGATCTCCACGGCGGTCTTGAGATAGTGGCGGAGCTGCTGCTCGTTGGCAACGATCTGCATCGCTCTGCCGCCCAACACAAAGCTGGGTCTGACCAA
>JBGVKV010000092.1:0-27302 GCA_045123975.1 Eubacteriales bacterium
TACGTGCTGACGTATGCTGCGGATATGAATGTGTCTCCCCTGGATATTTTCCGCACGGAGGACACGGTTATCCAAATGACGGAAGCGGTGATTTTGTGCGGCGCCATGATCCTTTTGGGAAACATTACCTACGAGCTGGTAAAAAAATACGTCAAAGAGGGGTGAGAATATGGGCAAAACCGTCGGTGTGCGGGAAACCTTTTTTTGTGCCATGAAGGATTTGCTTGCCATGGCCGGGCCGATGAAATCGGTGTACGTTGCCTATTCCGGCGGTGCCGATTCGGCAGCCCTTCTCACTTTGATGCATGAATACGCCGCTGAGACGCATATACCGATTACGGCTGTTCACGTTCATCACGGCATCCGCGGGGCAGAAGCCGACGGGGATGCGGAACTTTGCCGGGATTTTTGTGCGGCGAGGGATATCCCTCTCGTAATCCGTCACGTCGATGTTCCGGCCTTGGCCAAAGAGTGGTCCGTGGGGATCGAGGAGGCGGCACGCCGTGCCCGCTACGGGATTTTTGAAGAACTGACTGCCGGTAAGGACGGTGCCTTTGTGGCCACTGCCCACTCCGCCGACGACAATCTGGAAACAGTGCTGTTCCATATGCTTCGCGGTGCCGGCACCGCCGGTATGTGCGGCATTCCCGCATGGCGGGGGCGGTATATCCGGCCTATGCTGGGATGCACCGCCCGGGAAATCAGGGAGTTCTGCCGGGAGGAAAACATTCCCTTCGCGGTAGACAGCACCAACGCGGACGACGCCTATACCCGGAATTATATCCGGGGGCAGATCGTGCCGGCCTTGTGCCGGATTACCCCCTCCCCCCAGAAAGCGGTGGGACGTATGTGTTCTCTTCTGCGGGCGGATGCGGAGTATCTGCACTCCGAGGCTTTGCGGGCATTGGGAGAATACACAACCGATACCTGCGCACCCTGCGGGTTGCTGGCCCCCTTGCACGATGCGGTTTTGAGCCGTGCTTTGGGGATTCTTTATGAGAACGCCGCCGGTGGCCGGGGCGATCTGACGGCTTCCCATTTGCGGGATCTGTGTGATCTGGTCCGGCGGGGACAGTGTGCCGATCTGAGCTTGCCTGCATCCGTTACCGCACGGTTGTATAACGGAGTGATTTCCTTTCTTGCGGCGGAGGATTTGCGGGAGCCGGCCGAGGATTTCCTTTTTCCCCTGACGGAGGGGGAGCACCGTTTCCCCGAATACGGATTCGGCATCCGTTTTTTTGCAAACGAGGGGAAGAATCTTCCTTTTGATAAAAATATTTACAAATTAGCAATATGTATGTCTTTACCTTTTGATACAATACAAGGTAAGGCATTTGTACGCTTCCGTCGGCCGGGCGACCGGTATCGCTTCGGCGGTATGACGCGCAGCGTGAAAAAGCTTTTGAATGAGGCGAAGATCCCCCCGGAAAAACGGGCGGTTCTGCCTGTTTTCTGTGATGACGCAGGCATTTTCTGGATTCCCGGATTTCCCGCCCGCGACGGCCGCGGCACGGACGAAAAACAGATGACTCTCGTTTGTTTTTCTCTGTGATGCATAGGCAAACAGGCGGGGTGGAACGATACATATATGTGCGTACGCACGGACATAAGGAGATGGACATATGAGCAAGGCAGTATTTGAGCAGGACGTAGAACGGATTCTTGTTTCCGCGGAGGAGATCAATGCCATTACCACGCGGATTGCCGAGGAGATCGATCGGGACTACGAGAATACGGACGGCAAGCTGGTTCTTCTGTGCATTTTGAAAGGCAGCGTGGTCTTTATGGGCGATCTGATGAAGAAGATCCACCGTCCCGTGGAGATCGATTTTATGAAGGTGTCTTCCTACGGTGACGGCACCACGTCCTCGGGACGTATCAAGATCCATCTGGATCTGAACCGCTCGGACATCAGTGAGTGCAATATCCTTATCGTAGAGGATATTATCGACAGCGGTAAAACCTTGTCTTATTTGAGTGAATATCTTCGCCTGAACGGCGCAAAGAGTGTGCGCACCTGCACGCTGCTGGATAAGCCCTCCCGCCGTGAGGTGGATTTCACCTCCGATTACGTGGGCAAGACGATCCCCGATGAGTTTGTTGTGGGATACGGTCTGGACTATCAGGAGAGATACCGTGCGCTGCCTTACGTAGGCATTCTGAAACGGGAAGTATACGAGAAGTAAACGGCAGTCGCCGACCTTATTTTATGCCTGCCGCTGTGACGCGAGCAGAAGCAAATCCATACGGAGGAGTTCATGAAGAGCAACCTGAAACACGCAATTTTCTATATAGTGATGATCGGTATGATCATCATAGCGGCCACTACTCTTTGGCAGTCTTTCCCCACGGACGACGTTTCGTTCAGTGACGTTATTGAGATGTTCGAGGGAGAACGTGTCAAATCCTTCGTTGTGGAGCAGGACAATAAACTGCGGATGGACGTCCGCGTTGTTTTGGAGAACGGAACGGAGACCACCACCACCGTGGTGTACAAACTGCGGGACCTGGGCCTGTTCTGGACCGTTCTGGGCGATACCATCGGGGAACAGCAGGAGCAGGGCATTATTGAAGAGTACGATATCCCGGCTCCGGATACGATTCCTGCCTGGGTATCCTTCTTGCCGTCGATTATCATTATCGTTCTTTTAATCGCTGTGTGGATCTTCGCCGCCAATCAGGCCATGGGCGGCCGCGGCGCCCGTGCCAATTCCTTCGGCCGTGCCAAGGTGCGCACCAATACGGCGGATATGCCCAAGGTGTTCTTCAAGGACGTGGCCGGTGCCGATGAGGAAAAGGCTGAGCTGGAAGAGCTGGTGGAGTTCTTGCGCGATCCCGCCTACTTTACCAAATTGGGCGCAAAAATCCCCCACGGTGTGCTGCTGGTAGGCCCTCCCGGAACCGGTAAAACCCTTCTGGCAAAGGCCGTGGCCGGCGAATCCGGCGTGCCCTTCTTCTCCATTTCCGGTTCGGATTTCGTGGAGATGTACGTGGGCGTGGGTGCATCCCGTGTCCGCGATCTGTTTGAAAATGCGAAAAAATCCCCTGCCGCCATCATCTTCATCGATGAGATCGATGCGGTGGGCCGCCAGAGAGGCACAGGCCTGGGCGGCGGTCACGATGAGCGCGAGCAGACCTTGAACCAGCTGCTCGTTGAGATGGACGGATTTGGCACCAACGACGGCGTCATCGTTATGGCGGCTACCAACCGCCCTGACGTATTGGATCCAGCACTGCTCCGTCCCGGCCGATTCGATCGGCAGATCACCGTAGGCTATCCGGACGTGAAGGGCCGTGAGGAAATCCTCCGCGTTCACAGTAAGAATAAGCCCTTCGAGAAAGATGTCAGTCTGGAAGTGATCGCCCGCACGACGGTGGGCTTCACCGGTGCGGATCTGGCCAACCTTCTCAACGAGGCCGCACTCCTTGCCGCCCGTAAGGGTAAACAGCTCATCGGTATGAACGATATCGAGGAGTCTATGCTGAAGATCATCGTGGGTACCCAGAAGCGGTCCCGCGTCGTTACCGAGAAGGATAAACGTGTCACCGCCTACCACGAGGCAGGCCATGCCATCGTGGGCTACAAGCTGCAGGAGGACCGTCCCGTTCATCACATCTCCATCATCCCCAGCGGCCGTGCCGCCGGATTCACTCTGTCCATGCCCAAGAACGATAACACCCATACCTCCCGTACCGAGATGACGAATGAGATCGCGGTGCTGCTGGCGGGGCGCGTGGCGGAATCTCTCATCGGAGATATCCATACCGGTGCGTCCAACGATATCCAGCGTGCCTCTCAGATCGCGCGGAGCATGGTGACAAAGTACGGTATGTCCAACGTTTTGGGTCCGATCCAGTACGGCAGTGCCACCGGCAACGACGAGGTATTCCTGGGCCGTGACTTCAATCACACCCAAAACTATTCCGATGAAACCGCATCCACCATCGACGCAGAGGTGAAGCGCATTATCAGCGAAGCCTACGAGCAGGCTAAGAAGATCCTCTCCGAGAATATGGATAAGCTGGACTTCGTGTCCGGATTCCTGATGAAGAACGAGGTTATGGAGGAGGATCAGTTCCGCCGTGCTATGGAGGAGCCTTTCGTCACCTACGAGGAATTGGAGGATATGGTGGCCGACAAGCGCCGCAAGAGCGAGGCAGAGAACGAGGCCCGCGCCCGCCACATCGCTGAGATGGAGCGCAAGCGTGAGGAAGAGAGGGCCAAGGAATCCGCAAGAATGCGGGACCAGCAGCCCCCGCAGCCCCGCCCCGACGACGACCGTCCTTTCCGATAAGAACGTATTAGGCGTATGACAAATAAAAACAGCTTTGCCTTTGGCAGGGCTGTTTTTTTGTGCAAAATGAATTACTGTATAATTAAATTTTCTAACTGTCGGTTAAGCTTTGTTTCGTGCACGTAGCTTGCAGGATTCGATTTTACAGTGTACAATGTAATCAGAAACACCGGTGATTCAATTTTTGAAAAGAGGTATCCTTTATGGAACTTTATATTGGCGAAAACATAAAACGTCTTCGCAGGCAAAAAGGCATTACGCAGGAAACGCTGGCAGAGTATATGCACGTTTCCATCCCCGCTGTTTCCAAATGGGAGCGGGGCGAAACTCTGCCCGATATCAGCATGGTGATTCCGCTGGCGTCCTATTTTGGTGTGTCCACCGATGAGATTCTGGGGCTGGATATGGCAAAAAATGAAGAAAAGATTCAGCGGTATCTGGATGAAAACGACCGTCTTGCCGCCATTGGCAAGGCGCATGAACGGTTCGATTTGATTACCAAAGCGTACAGTGAATTCCCCAACGATTGGCGCATTGTTGAGTTGTATATGTGGCGGCTGAACTATGATCCCAACTGCACAGATCCCTGGGGAAACGAAGTACACAAGGAAGAATTGTACCGCCTGTGCGAGCGGGTGCTGGACGAATGTACTGTGGATAAGACAAGATATGCGGCACTTTCCATTCTGGGTGGACTGTATATCCTGGATGGACAGCGCGACAAAGCCATTGAAACAGCGAAACGATTCCCCGATTACTGGATGACACAGGGAGAGGAACTTGAGGGGTGTTATGACAGTGAAAACGGCGAATGTGATGAATGGTTCGCGCAGCATCGCGAGAACATCTGGGACCTCACATATCTGTTCCTTATGAAAATCCGTAGGTCTGCACTGGAGGCAAAAGATCTTGATTCATATGGAAAAATCAAATATTTTGAAACAGCTGTATCAATCATCAAAACGATTTTTGACGACGGTGATTACGGCTTCTTCCATCAGGAATTGAGCGATCTTTATCTTTGGATTGCCAACCGTTATGTTATGGTAAACGACCTTGACCGGGCATTTGAAAGCTATGAGATTGGATTCAAACACGCCAAGGCGTACGATGATCTTCCCAAAATCACAACGCATACGTCCTTCCTTGTGAAAGGTAAAACCTTTGATAGATCAAAAACCAATTCGAATACTGAAGACAATATGGTCAAGCGACAGATCGATTGTCTGCGCTCGTGGGGAGTTTATAAAAAGGTAAAAGATACACCGCAGATGCAGGCATTGCTTGCCAAGTATGAGCCGTTCGTGGGCAACAAAAAGGATTATTCGTAAAACAATACGACGACCGTCCCTTCCGATAAGATTAATCCCAAAACAGGACACTGCGGTGTCCTGCTTTTTGTTTTGGACATATACTGTATCGAAGCCGGACTTCGGATGGCAAAGAAAAGGATGTGTAAAAAGGGGCTGTCGCATTTAGTTGCGACAGCCCCGGTTTTTTGTGACGAAGGCGCAAAAAATAAAATCCTGCCGGAATTTGCAGCGAGATTCCCCGATTTTTTGCCCGGTAAGGGCGAAAATGGCCGTCTCAGCGGACAAGGGGAAGCTCGCGGAGGTGTTGCATTGTAAAATGCAGCACCTCCTTTTTTGGCACACGGACAAAGGGAGGGTGCATATACTGATAACGATATTTTACGGAGGTGATGTGTATGAACAGTCAACCCACGGCCGGTAACGGATTTCTGCGGGTGATCGTCCGCACCGCCGGCGGCGCGCTCCCGGTGGAGGGCGCATCGGTGGATATTTACGGAAGTGATCTTGAAAACGGCAATACGGGACTCCTGTATTCCCTGGAAACGGGGATCGACGGGCTGACGCCCCCGGTGGAATTGCCGGCACCGCCCCGGGCGGAATCCCTGACGCCGGGCACGCCCACGCCTTTTGCCCGTTACAACGTAGAGATCCGAAAGGATGGGTACAACCGTGTGACCAATTTGGGCGTACCGGTATTTGACGGCATCGTTTCTACCCAGCCGGTGCTGCTTTTGCCCACGGTGTCGGGGGATGAAACGGGAGAGGACATTGTGGAATCCCCGGAAACGGGCAACGCACTGTACGGAGGAGGCGGAAATGAATAATCTGAATTTACCGGTGATCCCCGAAACGATCACGGTTCATCTGGGCCCGGCCGGGTCAGCGGCACGGGACGTAACCGTTCCTTTTGCGGATTACATCAAGAACGTGGCGTCCAGCGAGATCTATCCCACCTGGCCGGAAACGGCTATCCGCGCCAATGTGCTGGCACAGATCTCCTTCGCCCTCAACCGGATCTATACGGAGTATTACCGCACCCGCGGCTACGATTTCGACATCACCAACTCTACGGCGTCGGATCAGTCGTTCGTGTACGGGCGGGATATTTTCGACAACGTGTCCCGGATCGTGGACGACATTTTCAACGATTACATACGCCGTCAGGGGAGCGTGGCGCCCCTGTTCGCCCAATATTGCGACGGGATCGAGGTGTCCTGCGAGGGGCTTTCCCAATGGGGCAGTGTGGATCTGGCGGAGAGGGGATTCGCGCCTTACCAGATTCTGCAGAATTATTACGGGGATAATATCGAATTGGTGCGGGACGCGCCGGTTCAGGGAATCACGGAAAGCTATCCCGGCATTGCCTTGCGGTCGGGGAGCAGCGGCAATGAGATCCGCCGTGTTCAGGTGCGGCTGAACCGCATCTCCCGCAATTACCCCTCGATCCCCAAGATTCCGGAGGCGAACGGGATCTACGGCCCCGACACGGAGGCGGCGGTACGGGAATTTCAGCGGATCTTCTCTTTGACGGAGGACGGCATCATCGGCCGCTCCACCTGGTACGCCATCGAGCGGATTTATAACGGGGTGAAGCAGCTGTCCGAATTGAATGCGGAGGGGCTGACGCCGGACGACGTGCGTGACGTGCTTCCGCGGATACTGCAGGAAGGCGACACGGGGGTAGACGTGCGGGAGCTGCAGTATCTGCTTGCCTTTGTGGGGTATTTCACTCAGAGTCTGCCCGTTGTGGACGTGGACGGGGTGTTCGGCCCCGCCACGAGAGGGGCGGTGGAGCAGTTCCAACGGCAGGAGGGGTTGGATCCCAGCGGCATCGTGGATACCGTCACCTGGAATCGGCTGTACAACACCTACCGATCCCAGTATGAATCCCTGCCGGAGAATTACTTTGCCGGGGCGACCGCCCCCTATCCGGGTACGCCCCTCAGCCGGGGCAGCCGGGGCATGGAGGTGACGCGGATACAGGAGTACCTGAATTACATATCCAATACCTACACTTCCATTCCCAAAATAGACGTGGACGGGGTGTTCGGCCCCGGCACGGCCAATGCGGTGCGGGCGTATCAAACGCTGTTCGGCATTGAGCCGTCGGGTATCGTGGGCGCGGCCACATGGGAGTCCATCACGGAAACCTATCGGGAGCTGTTTCAGGGGAATCAGGCATCGGGCACACAATTCGGAGGTGATATGGCATGACGGGCGGATATTACGACAGCACGGATCGGGAGATGCGTACCCGCATTCTTCAGCGGATGCTGCGGGCGTTGGCGGAATCGGACGTACGGGAAAGCGGTCAATACGACGAAGCCACAAGAGAGGCGGTGCGACGGTTTCAGCGAATGCGGGGATATCCGGCCACGGGCATAGCCGATCGGCGCACCTGGGAGGAAATGAGCCGTCTTTATCGGGAACGGACGGAGAATTTGATGACAGAAGGAATTCGCCCCTTCGTGGGAGCGGATCGGCGGATCTATCCCCGGGAGAGGAGCGATCTGGTGATGATTCTGCAATTGATTCTGAATGAGTTGCGCATTCGCTACGACGGGTTTGGGCCGATCCCTCTTTCCGGAATCTACGATGAAATGACGGAGGGGGGCGTGCGTGAGTTCCAGCGGATCAATCTTCTGCCCATGGACGGCGTTACCGATGCCAGGACGTGGAACCGTATGGTACGGCAGTACAACGACGTGGTGCGGGATCGCCGTCAATAATTCCTGCCCCTCCGTGCTGTATGAAAGGCAGGGAATAGGGCGACAATAACCGTAACACAGCGATTTGTATGCGGAGGAATTATGGCGAACCATTTTACACAAAAGGCGCAGAACGCCCTGAATCGGTCACTGCACTGTGCCCGGGAGATGGGGCATACTTATGTAGGCACGGAGCATCTGCTCCTCGGGCTGATCGCCGAGGCGGACAGCATTGCGTCCCGCGTGCTGGAAAGCCGGGGCATCCGCTACGACCGTACACGGCAGATGATCCGTGAGCGCTCCGGCTTCGGGGAGGTAAGCCGTGTTACCTCTGCCGATATGACACCCCGGCTGAAGAAGGTGATCGAGAATTCCGCCTTGGAATCGGGGCGGGAGGGACACGGATTCATCGGCACGGAGCATTTGCTTATGGCGCTGATGGGAGAGGGGGAATGCGAAGCGGTGAAGCTGATCACCGACCAGGGGGTATCCCATACGGAGATCCGGCTGGACGTGGCGGCCTATTTCGGGACGGGAGAGAATCCCTTGGGCCGATCCGTCAAAGCAGCCTCCCGGGATGCCGCCAAGGATTCTCTGAAGGATTGTCCCAATCTCAGTGCCTACGGGCGGGATCTGTGCGCGGCGGTGCGCGCAGGTCGGGTGGATCCCGTCATCGGACGGGAGAGCGAAACGGAACGGGTGATTCGCATTCTGTCCCGTCGCCAGAAGAATAATCCCTGTCTTATCGGTGAGCCCGGTGTGGGGAAAACCGCGGTGGTGGAGGGAATTGCCCGACGGATCGTGGAGGGAAGTGTGCCCGAGGGATTGCGGGGGAAGATCCTGCTTATGCTGGATATTTCCTCCATGATTGCCGGGGCAAAATACCGCGGTGAATTCGAGGAACGAATGAAGGGCGCCATCGCCGAGGCGGCGAAAAATAATCGGGTGATTCTGTTCATCGATGAGATTCATACCATCATCGGCGCCGGCGGTGCCGAGGGCGCGATGGATGCGGCCAACATCCTGAAGCCTGCTTTGGCTCGTGGGGAGATGCAGGTGATCGGTGCCACCACCGTGGAGGAATACCGGAAGCATATCGAGCGGGATGCGGCGCTGGAGCGGCGTTTCCAATCGGTGACGGTGGGAGAGCCCTCCCGTGAGGAGGCGGTGGCCATTCTGCGGGGATTGCGGGATCGGTACGAAGCACATCACCGCCTGCGGATTACGGACGAAGCAATCGAGGCGGCGGTGCGGCTGTCCATGCGGTATATAAACGATCGGTATTTGCCCGACAAGGCCATCGATCTCATCGACGAAGCGGCGGCGAAAAAGCGGTTGGCCGCCCATATGCCCTCCGCCGACGTGCGGGCCATCGAGGATAAACTGAAGGCGGTGACGGCAGAGAAGGAGGAAGCCATTCTGGCCGAGGATTTTGAGAGTGCAGCATCCCTTCGGGATCGGGAAAAGGATCTGCAATTGGCATACGATTCCCATCGGCTGGACAGTGGGGACGTTTTGAAGCATCCCATGGAGATCACGGAGGAGGACGTGGCAGAGATCGTTACCGCCTGGACGGGGATCCCCGTGTCCCGTCTGGCGGAGACGGAAAGCGATCGGCTTGCCCGATTGGAAGCGCTGCTGTCCGAGAGGGTGATCGGGCAAAGGGAAGCGGTGCAGACCGTGTCCCGCACCGTACGGCGGGGCAGGGCAGGGCTGAAGGATCCGCGCCGTCCCGTGGGATCGCTTCTGTTTTTGGGTCCCACCGGTGTGGGAAAGACGGAATTGGCGCGGGCCCTGGCCGACGTAATGTACGGCGGAGAATCCGCTCTGATCCGCGTGGATATGTCCGAATATATGGATAAATTCACCACCTCCCGCATGGTGGGATCCCCTCCCGGGTACGTGGGGTACGACGAGGGCGGACAGCTGACGGAGCGGGTGCGCCGCAAGCCTTATTCCGTGGTGCTCTTCGATGAGATCGAGAAGGCCCACCCCGACGTGTTCCACCTGCTCCTTCAGATTCTGGAGGACGGCACCCTGACGGACGCGCGGGGACGGCGGGTGGATTTCAGCAATACGGTGATCATCATGACCTCCAACGTGGGAGCAACGGAGATTCTGGAGCCCCGGCGGCTTGGGTTTGCCGCCGCATCCGATACGGCGGCGGAATACGAACGGATGAAGGACAGCGTGCGGCAGGCACTGGAGCGGACCTTCCGTCCGGAATTTCTCAATCGGATCGACGAGATCATCACCTTTACCCGATTGACGGAGGAGGATCTGACGGCTATTGCTTCCCGCATGCTGGCCGAGGTGACGAAGCGGATTTCGGCTTTGGGGATCGGCATCAAATTCTCCGGCCGTGTGGCAGAGCGCCTGGCACAGGCGGGGGCAGATCCCCGCTACGGGGCAAGGCCCCTGCGCCGTACCTTTGTCCGGCTGGTGGAAGATACCTTCTCGGAGGAATTGCTCAGCGGGCGGATCCGCCCGGGAGACTCCGTGGAGGCGGTATGGGAGGACGGCACAGTACGGTATCTGTGCCGTGCGGTGGCGGAAAAGTAAAAAGCGGGGATCCCCGCTTTTTCTTTATGCGCATTTGTTATTTTTCACAAAAATAAAAAAAGTTTTGCAAAAAGGTGAAATGTTCATCAATCTGTGCTATACTGATAGTTGTAGCATTAACGAAAATCACCGCCCAGGCGGAATGAGGAGATAAAAATGGGATTTAAGAACCGTACCAAGAATTATCCTCTGTATGAGACCACTGTGTTTGAAGACTTCCGTATTATGACGGAAAACGTTGCTAAAAAATACCCGGACCGTATTGCGTTTTCTTTCCGCCGCACCCCCAAGGATGCGGACGTGGTGCACGTAACCTACGCCCAGGCCAGAGACCGCATCCGCAATCTGGCCACAGGTATGATCGAGATGGGCTGCCGGGATTGCCAGTGCGCTTTGCTGGGTGAGGCGTCCTACGATTGGATGTGCTCCTACATTTCCCTGATGGCTATGGGTGCCGTTACCGTTCCCGTAGATAAGGAGTTGCCGCCCGATGATATCATCGGCATTCTCAACCATTCGGAGACCCGGTTTGTGTTCTATTCTCCCTCCATCGAGGAAAAGATCGATGCCCTGCGGGACAAGCTGACTTTTGCTGAGAAATTCATCTGTCTGGGTTCCACCCGGGCGGAGTGGGCAACGGAATTGGAGGACGTGGCCTGCCGCGGTGAGAATCTGGTGGCTGCCGGAGATACCTCTTATTTCGATTACGAGATCGATCCCAACCGTTTGGCCTCTATCGTGTTCACCTCCGGTACTACCGGAAAGGGCAAGGGCGTTATGCTGTCCCAGACCAATATCGTCAGCGATATGACGCAGGGTATGTATAACTTCCAAATCACGGACAAGACCATGTTCGTTCTGCCGCCTCATCATACATACGGCTCCACCGTCAACCTGATCGGCCACTTCGCGCAGGGATGCGAGATCTATATCTCCAGCGGTATCCGCTATCTGTTGAACGAGATGAAGGAGCAGCAGCCCACCCATCTGATTCTGGTGCCGCTGTTCGTGGAGACCCTTTATAAGCGTATCTGGCAGACCGCCGAAAAGAGCGGCAAGGCCGATCTGATGCGCAAGGCTATGAAGATCTCCGGTGCGCTCCGCAAGGTGGGCATCGATATGAGCCGCAATCTGTTCAAGGACGTGCTGTCCGCCTTCGGCGGTAAACTGCAGATGGTGATCTGCGGCGGCGCGGCCCTGAACCAGAATATCATCGACACCTTTGAGTCCTTCGGCATCGTAATCCTCAACGGATACGGTATTTCCGAGTGCGCGCCGCTGGTATCCTGCAACCGCAACGAGTACCGCAAGCCCGGTTCCGTCGGATGTCCCATCATCGGTGAGCAGGTGAAGATCCACGAGCCCGATGAGAACGGCGAGGGCGAGATCTGCGTCAAGGGCACCAACGTAATGCTCGGTTACTATAAGGATCCCGAGGCTACCGCCGCCGTGTTCGATGAGGAAGGATACTTCCACACCGGCGACTGGGGTAAGCTGGACGAGGAGGGCTGGATCTACATCACCGGCCGTATTAAGAATATCATCATCCTCTCCAACGGCAAAAACGTATATCCCGAAGAGATCGAGTTCGAGATCCAGGGCGTGCCCGGCGTGAACGAGGTCGTCGTGTATGCGGGTGAAAGCCGCAGCGAAAAGCGTGAAGTGATCGTTGCCGAGATCTATCCCGATGCGGAAGAGCTGGAGCGCCGCGGTATTACCGATACCCGTGCCTACTTTACCGAGGAGATCCGCAAGATCAACGCCCGTATGGCTCCCTACAAGGCGGTCAGCCACATCAAAATCCGCTCCGAGGAGTTTGTGAAGAATACGTCCCGTAAGATTCTTCGCTTCAGTCTGGACAAATCCGTGGATTAAAAATTCCGTACCCGGAAGGCCAAAACCTTCCGGGTATTCATATTTATACACCCTTTATTCATCTTTGTTCAAATCAGCCAAAGATGGTGCGATACAATTGTTAAAATGTTCAAAAAAACGAAAAAACTATTTAATATTGGCTTGTTGATAAGTTCATATTAGGCTGTAAAACAGGCAATTTATTAATAAAGTTGGTTGACAAGATGGCATTTGTGTGATATAATCATCATATCCATATATTCGTGCGGCCTTTTTGTACAACAATGCAGATTTCGGCAGAAATTGCAGAAAAACGCCTTGCGAATAATGCGAGAAAAAATTTTTTTCACTTTGTGGAGGAAAACATCATGAGCAAGAACCTCAGATCCATTCTCTCGGTGGTCTTGTGTCTGGTGCTTGTCGCAACTGCCTTTGTTGGTTGCGTCAAAGACGAGGGAGTTAAAGAGGCTGACCTCAAGCAGGCTGAATACAATACTACCACGTCCGTAATGCCCAGCAACTGGAACGAGTTCACCTATGCGGACAACAATGATACTCAGATTATGAGTTACATTGGCTCTTCTTTCTTCGAATATGACTATAAGTTCGAGAATGATGAGAAGTTTAACGCAGACGGCACCATCAATAAGGATGCCATCGTTCCCGGCGCTTACACCACCAACTATTCTGCAGCTACCAAGCTGGAGGATGTTACCGCGACTGTTGACGCTAAGTGGGGTTACACCGATGCCCAGAAGGCAGAGGGTGGCTACGCTTGGAAGATCACTCTTCGCGACGATTTGAAGTGGGATGACGGCACCGCCATCACCGCAGCTGATTTCGTATACTCTATGCAGCAGCTGCTGGATCCCGCATTCATGAACTTCCGCGCTAACACCTACTACGATACCCTGATGATCAAGAACTCTAAGGTATACTTCTTCCAGAATCAGGAAGGTACCTATGAGACCATCGGCAACCGCGGCTATGCATCCGTTCAGGCTGCTATCGACGCAGGCGAGACTGTATACGCAAACCTCTGGAACATGTGGGGCGCTGCAGGCTACACCGATGAAAACGGCAACGAGGCTCCCGAGTGGGCAGCTATCACCGACGAAACCGTTTACAACAACGCTGACGGATCCGACCCCGTTTCCGGTAAGTTCCTGTATGAGAACTACGGCGCTTACCTGGAGCCCGGCACCGGCTATGACGCAGCTGTTTACGTAGAGAACACCAACCGCAACGTAGCATGGGATACCGTTGGTATCTATGCAGTTGAAGGTGAGAACGCTATCGTTCTCTGCCTGGATAAGACCTACTCCTTCCTGAAGGAAGACGGCAGCCTCTCCGTTTGGGCTCCCTACTACTTCTCCAGCCTCCCTGTAGTTCACAAGGCTAAGTACGAGGCTTCCAAGATTGCTCCCGCTGACGGCGCAACCCTTTGGACTTCCAACTATAACTCTTCTCTCGAGACCACCGCTAGCTGGGGTCCCTACAAGCTCGCTGAGTTTGAGGCAGGCTCTCACTACAAGCTCGTGAAGAACGATAACTGGTACGGTTGGAACCTGGAGCAGTACGCTAACCAGTACAACATCACCGCTATCAACTGCCGTAAGGTTGAAGAGTTCGCTACCAAGTGGATGGGCTTCCTGAACGGTTCTTACGATGATGCATCTCTCCAGACTGAGAACGTAGCAGAGTATCTCGACTCCAAGTACGTTTACTTCACCTCTACCTCTACCGGTACCTTCGGTATGCAGCTGTACTCCAACCTGAATACCCTGAAGAACAGCGAGAACAACAACGGTATTCTGGCTATCCAGGAATTCCGTCACGCGTTCAACCTGGCTCTGAACAGAAGCGATATCGTTGAGAAGATTTGGCCCGGTTCCGCAGTTCCTTGCTTCGGTCTGCTGAACGTTGCTTACTACTATGACATTGAGAACTCTCCTGAGCTCGCAGACGGCGGTCAGTACCGCAACGCAACCGTTGCAAAAGAGGGTATCCTCCGTGCATACGGCTTCGAGCAGGATGCTGACGGTAAGTGGTCCAGCGGCGATCTGAAGGATCTGTCCACTGACGACGCTTACGAGGCTCTGACCGGTTACAACCCTGTTGTTGCTAAGCAGAAGATGCAGGCAGCTATCGACATCCTCCTCGCTAATCCCGAAGAGTATGGCTACGATCCTACCAAGAACATCACCCTCGTTTACGGTTCTTCTTCCGATACCGATAAGCAGAGATTCAGAGCAAGCTACCTCCAGGACGTTCTTGACGAACTGACTGCCGGCACCGCTCTGGAAGACAAGATCGACGTTGTATTTGATGCATCCGCTGGTGCTCAGTGGGCAGAAGCATTCCGTACCGGTGCTACTCAGATCGGTTTCGGTTACGGCTTCTCCGGCAACGCGTTCAATCCCTTCGATATCATTGGCGCATTCGTTAACCCCGATGACGATCTCAACTACCACATGTACTGGGATACTTCCGCCATCGACCTGACCCTCACCATGCCCGCAGGCGATTACGAGGGCGCTGGCGAGACCATCACCATGAGCATCCAGAACTGGTACTACTGCCTCAATGGCCTTGCAGCTACTGAGAAACAGGCTAAGACCTACAACTGGGATGCAGGCTTCGCTCCTGTTGAAGCTCGTCTGATGATCCTCTCCGCTCTGGAAGAGATCACCATCAAGGAGTCCCGTTCCGTAATGCTGATCGCTGACGGCGGCGGATCCTTCCTTGGCGCTAAGTTCTCTTACTTCTCCGAAGATGAGCACACCTTCATGGGCTTCGGTGGCATCCGTTACATGGAAGTTAACTACACCGACGCTGAGTGGGCTGCATTCGTTGCTCAGAACAACAACGATCTCTCCGCAGAGTACAAGAAGTCCGAATAATTTCAGATAACTGATTATTCAGATCACATGAGTTAATGCCAACGGCGGTGAGCCAAAGTGCTCACCGCTTGTTTGGCGTTATTCGATATTCAAACAGTAAAGCAAATAACCCCCAAATTGCAGCGGTGCGCAGATTCACCTGCTGTGTGCATACATAATAGCGATATACCGGTTTCATAATAACTGAAAACAGCACCCCCAAACTTAATAGTATTAAAACATTGTACTTCTTTTTTGCGGTGCGCTGCATTAGTGCGCACAACATACTTACAGAGAACTATTTTTGGGCTCGAACACTATCCGTTTGAAAACAACAAAACAGAGGAGAAAAACCTATGTATATGTTTAAATATGTGTCGAAGCGTTTGGGCTTGATGTTATTCACATTTTTCATCATTTTTACGATGTGCTTTGTGCTTATCAAGCTTCTGCCTATTCCCACAAACGCTCTCCCGGGACAGGATCCCGAAATTGTTATGAAGACCCTTGAGGGTAGAGGTTGGATTACCAACATCCAAGAGGGTGAGAACGGTGTCTGGACGTATGACCGGGTACCGATCTTCATCCAGTTCGGAACCTATATCAAGAGAATAGTGACACAGGGCGACTTCGGTATCGTAACCACCTACGGTGAATACCTGAACATGAATATCTGGAAGGTATTCGTAAGCCACCTCCCGCCCACAATTCTTATTAATATTTATTCCACCCTTATCGGTGTGCCGATCGGTCTCGGTTTGGGTATTTTGGCTGCGCTTAAAAAGAATAAGTGGCAGGACCAGGTAATCAATATTTTCATTATTCTGTTGATATCGGTTCCCTCTATCGTATTGGCTCTGATGATCCAGTACGTGTTCTGCTTCAAGCTGGGCTGGTTCCCGCTAACCATGTCAACCAGTGACGATTACTTCACCTGGGAAGTATTCCATTCCATGCTCCCCGCTGTATTTGCTCTGTGTCTGGGCTCTATTGCGGGATATGCACGTTACACCCGTGCGGAGCTCTCCGAGGTGCTTACCGGTGAGTTTATGCTTCTGGCAAGAACCAAGGGCCTTACCAAGAGACAGGCTATCATGCGTCATGCCATGCGTAACTCCATGGTTGTAATCTTCCCCTCGATCCTCAGTGAGTTCATCTCCGTACTTTCCGGTTCGCTGATTATCGAGAAGATGTTCGGAATTAACGGCGTTGGAGGTCTGTACCTCAACTCGATCACATTCCAGGACTACGACTTCTTTATGTTGTTGTCGGGCTTCTACACCTTGGTAAGCCTTACCGCCGGTATCGTTATTGATATCAGCTACGGCTTCATCGATCCGAGAATCAGAATGGGGGCTAAATAATTATGGATAATAATTTCAATAATATCCCCGCGGAAAAGTTTCAATTTGCCACAAGAAACGATCTGTATCATGACAGCAAGTTTGAAACAAAGCCTGTAAGCTATTTCCAGGGCGCATTCAACCGCTTCTGCAAGAATAAGGGCGCGGTTGTCGGCGGCGTGGTGATTGCCGTACTGGTGCTTTTCGCTATACTGGCTCCCTTCTTCACACCCTTCCAGCCTGCATACTACGATATGGTGTATGCATACGTAACTCCCAAGAACAAGCTGTTCGCGGACAGCGATATCGGCTTCTGGGATGGCTGCAGAGTAAAGAAAACCAACTATGTCGGCTATCTGAAGGACTACGCTCTCGCTTCCGAGACGGGCAGAGAAGTCATCAAGAACGGCGAGTATGAAGTAAGTGAAGACGGTTCCAGCTATACCTACCGTTACGACACCTATTACGGTGTAGGCTTCGGTAAGTATAAGATCATCTCCTTGGAAGAGTTTAACAATCTGCAGAAATATCAGGACGAGACGGGCAGACAGGTGCTGTATCCTATCGTCAAGGTTGCTGACAGACCTACCTTGGAAAAGAACAAGTATGACGCAAACGTGTACTACAAGGTTGAAAATCCCAAGGTAGCCACCCTCCGTCCTTTGGTTGATAAGAACGGTGAGATCATCAACAACTATTGGAAGTACGAGGCCGGTGAAGAAAACAACGTTATGGCTGAGTATAACTCCCTCAGAATTGAAGGAGAGAACGGTGTTGAGGAAGACGGCAAGCAGTACTTCTATGTGTACGGCCGTAAAGTAGACGGTGGTATTGAGGTACGCGCCGAATACTACGAATACTATATCTATCAGCATAACGAGATCAAGAAGGACGGCATCAAAGAGCCGCTGTTCCTGTTCGGTACCACCCAGACAGGTAAGGATATCTTTGCCTGCCTTGCATACGGTGCAAGATTCTCGTTCATGTTCGCAACGATCGTTGCTATCGCAAACTTTGTTGTTGGTGTTATCTGGGGCTCCATCTCCGGTTACTTCGGCGGCAAGATCGACCTTTTCATGGAAAGATTTGCGGAGATTCTGGGTGCCGTGCCCACAATGATCGTTATTACCCTTTTGAAATACCATATGGGTACGTCCAGCCAGGCCCTCGTTTTGTTCATCGCATTCTTTGCGACGGGATGGATCGGTATGGCAGGCAGAACCCGTATGCAGTTCTACCGCTTCAAGAATCAGGAATACGTTCTTGCGGCAAGAACGCTTGGCGCACGGGATGCAAGAATCATGTTCAAGCATATTTTCCCGAACGGCCTGGGTACCATCGTAACCAGCTTCGCTCTGGTTATTCCCTCGATGATTTATTCGGAAACCAGCCTTTCCTATCTGGGTATCATCAATCTGGAAGCAGGAAATACCACCAGCGTGGGTACTTTGATTGCAGCAGGACAGCAGTCCATCATGGCGAACGCCGGATACGTGGCACTCTTCCCCTGCATGTTCCTGGTTCTCCTGATGCTCAGCTTCAACTTGTTCGGTAACGGATTGCGCGATGCGTTTAATCCATCCCTCAGAGGAACGGAGGATTAAGCATGAATAAAGAAATCAAATTGTCAGTAAATGACCTTAAGGTCTCTTTCCGTACGGATGCCGGTAAAGTACAGGCAGTACGCAATATTTCCTTCGACCTTTACAAGGGCGAGACTCTCGCTATCGTTGGTGAATCGGGCTCCGGTAAGTCCGTTACATCCAAGGCCATCATGGGCATTTCCGCCGTCAACGCTATCTACGAGGGCGGCGAGATCCTGTATGACGGCCAGGACCTGGTGCGCATCCCCGAGGAGGAGATGCACAAGCTTCGCGGCGATAAGATCGCTATGATCTTCCAGGATCCTCTGTCTGCATTGAATCCCATCATGCGAATCGGTAAGCAGATTACCGAGGCAATGCTTCTGAAGAATAAGGCAAACCGCAAGGAAGGTCGCGTGACCTTTAACAAAACTCTGGCGGAACTGTCCGAAATGATGAAAAAGGCACTTGCCGAAAACAATACTGCCGGCGTTTCCGTTGCAGACGTTGAAAAATATATCAAAACCTTTGATGCTTTCAACATCCAGGCAATTAAGCTGGAAAACAGCTACAACGCAGCCCGCACCGCCGCTGAGGAAATGATCGCGGCAATCGAGGATCTGCTGTTCCTTATTGAAAAGAAGCAAAAGGTCGACGTGGTGGCATTGCTTGGCGATATCAATGGCAAACTGAAGGAAATCAACGATAAGTACTTTGTTGCAAAGTACGCAGAGATCCTGAAGGCACACGGTGCGGCCATTGACGGCGCGATTCGTGCAGAGCGTACTAAGCTGAAAATCGTTGTTTTCACCAAGAAGTTCGTTGGTGAGGCGTCCCCTGAGACGGTTGAGGTGCTGAAAGCGCTGGAGAAAACCGCGAAGGAGATGCTGGAGCAGACTCCGTACAACTTCTTCCGCATCGGTTACTACGTGTACAAGCACCCTGAGACCGATCTTAGCCAGATGCCCGCAGAGGAAGCAAACGAAATGACCGTCAAGTTCCTGAATGAGGACTTTATGGATTCGTTTATCGCGCTTGAAAAGATCGCGGTGCAGTATTCCTTCAACAAAACGACAGAGAATAAGAAGGCGGCTATCGAGGCACTGGAGAATGCCATCGGCTTCTTCCGGGCCGGAGGATTTTCCGCGCAGGAGGCAGATGCCATCTGCAAGAGTGTAAACAAGAACGTTCTCGCGGCTATCGATCCCCTTGCCGTAATTAAGGATAGCGTGGCCTATACCTTCGGCGGCGCGTTGGAAAGAGAAGTAGAGAAGTATTTCTTCTACATCAAGAACAATCCCAAGGAAGAGGCTCGCTTTGCGCGTCAGACCGCTAAGAGAGAAGCCTTGATCGCGCAGGGTAAGAAGGTGGACTGGAAGATCGTTCCCAAGTCCGTTATCGAGCCTGAGGTGCAGATCGAGACCATCGTTTCCGTTCTCTCCCGTGTGCTCAATAAGTTCAAGGCAGACGTTGAGGCGGCTGATAGCTTTGACGCCGATAAGCGCTGCATAGAGATCATCGACTACCTCAAGGAAAAGGCTTCCCAGGTTGTATATACCCTGACTAAGCGAATCGCAAAGGAAAAGGCAATCAAACTCATGGAAGAGGTTGGTATTCCCGAGGCGAGAATGCGTTACAGACAGTATCCGTTCGAGTTCTCCGGCGGTATGCGTCAGCGTATCGTTATTGCCATCGCTCTGTCGGCTAACCCCGATATCCTCATTTGCGACGAGCCTACCACGGCACTGGACGTTACCATCCAGGCACAGATCCTTGAATTGATCAACCGACTGAAGCGTGAGCATAATCTCTCGATTATCTTTATTACCCACGACCTCGGTGTCGTTGCGAACATGGCCGACAGAATTGCCGTTATGTACGCAGGTAAGATCGTCGAGTACGGTACGGCGGAAGAGGTGTTCTACAATCCTCAGCATCCCTATACCTGGGCACTGCTTTCCTCTATGCCCGATCTGGACACCAACGAGAAGTTGGATGCGATCCCCGGTACCCCCCCGAATATGATCTATCCCCCTGTGGGAGATGCGTTTGCGGAAAGAAATAAGTACGCAATGGAGATCGACTTCGAGATGCAGCCGCCTATGTATGAGGTTTCTCCTACACACTACGCTGCAACCTGGCTGCTCCATCCCAACGCACCCAAGGTGGAAATGCCCAAGATGATTACAGAACGCATCAAGCGAATGAAAGAAAGAGGAGGCAATCATGGAGAATAATAACGAAGTGTTGTTAAAGGTAGACCATCTTTGCCAGTATTTTCGCTTGGGACATAAGGACCTGAAAGCAGTAGATGACGTAAGTTTTGAGATCAGAAAGGGTGAAGCCTTCGGTCTCGTAGGCGAGTCCGGCTGCGGTAAGACCACCACGGGTCGTTCCATCATCAAGCTGTACAACATTACCTCCGGTAACGTGTACTTTAAGGGCCAGCGAATCGGAGCAGGCACCCGCTCCTATAAGGATGCGATTGCTGCTGCCCGCACCGAGGCCGCAAAGAAGATTAAGGCACTCCGCGCCGAAAAGAATGTAAACGACGCAAGAAAGGCCGAGATCCAGAAAGAGATTCAGAAGATCAATGAGGAGCTGGGTGCTGTCGTTGACAAGAACCGTGCGCTCATCAAAGATGCCAAGGCCGACAGCAAGCTGGTGGATGAGCAGTACGCTGCTTCTCTTCTGAAGGATTTGGAAGCAGAGTACGCCGAGAAGTTCCAGGCAGCAGAAGGCAATGCGGAGCAGCTCAAGGCTCTCAAGCAGGAGTTCAACAGCCGCTGCCGCGTAGCTAAGAAGAGCCGGCTGATCACCCAGATCCAGATGATCTTCCAGGATCCTATCGCTTCCCTTGACCCCCGTATGACCGTACGTGATATTATCGCAGAAGGTCTCGTGATCAACGGCATCACCGATAAGGACTACATCAACGAGAAGGTTTACGAGATTCTGGAGACGGTTGGTCTTGTGCGCGAGCACGCAGACCGCTATCCTCACGAGTTCTCCGGCGGTCAGCGCCAGCGTATCGGTATCGCCCGTGCTGTTATTATGCAGCCCGAGATGATCATCGCAGACGAGCCTATCTCCGCGCTTGACGTATCGATTCAGGCACAGGTAATCAATCTGCTGAACGATCTTCGCGAAAGAATGGGCCTTACCATTCTGTTCATCGCCCACGACTTGTCGGTAGTTAAATACTTCTCCGACCGTATCGGCGTTATGTACTTTGGTAAGATGGTAGAGCTTGCCGATTCGGATGAGCTCTTCAAGAATCCTCTGCATCCGTATACGAAATCCCTTCTTTCCGCAATTCCGTTGCCCGATCCCGTATATGAGAAGCAGCGCACGAGAATTCACTACAATCCCATTGCGGAGCATGATTACTCGGTAGATGCACCTTCATTCCGTGAGATCACTCCCGGACATTTCGTGCACTGCAACGACGCGGAAGAGGAAAAATACAAGCAGTTGATTAAGTAACGAATGGACGGTTTGAAACAGTGGAACAGGGAACCAAAGCAACGTTGAGAAAATATGCTGTTTGCTTCGGCATTGAGGCACTGATCGCCTTCCTCGTGATCTGGTCAAAGGGCTTTTTCACGGGAAGCACGGCGGTTAATATCCAGATCCTATCCGACGCCTTCTTCGTTTCGGGCGTATTGATGACGCTTTTTGCGGGCATGCTGTACGTCAGCAGTGAGGGTGCACTCATAGGTATCGGATTCGTCCTCAGAAACGTGGTGCTGACCTTTATCCCTATGGGTAGAGCAAAGCAGGAACGGTATGCCGATTACCGCGAGCGTAAACTCAGTGAAGCAAAGAAAAACAACAACAACAAATGCATTCTCTTTACCGGACTTTTCTTCCTCGCCATTGGAACTGTCTTTACGGTTATTTGGTACGTAAATTTCTATAACGTATAAGAAAATCCCCGCGCATTCAATGCGCGGGGATTTCTGTTTGTCGACAGGGCAGTATCCGGGGGAGGATACATGCCGCGGACTTAGGCGGGTGCATAAAACCATATCCCTGTCACAAATGGTTAAAATTACCAATATTTGACAGGATTTTTCGTACAGTATGCGAACTGGAAATATATTGTAATTTTACCTGGAATATGGTAAAATATGGATACCAATTAAAGAATCGTGCTACAAAGGAGAAGAGAGAACCAATGGGAAATGGGATAAAAATACTGATTGCTAACGAAAACGCGGAAATGCGTAAGAATTGCCGGGAGGCCCTGGGCCGAGCCGGCTATGGGAGCATCGACGAGGTAAGTAACGGAGCGGATGCTCTGCAGATGATCGAGCGGGTTCATCCCGATGCGGTGATTGCGGATGTGTGGCTTTCCCGCCTGGACGGGATCACCTTGATCCGCCAGGCCCTGAGCCGCAGCTACGGAACGGATCGTCCGCCGGTGTTCATCGTGGTGTCCATGGTTTCCAATCATAACATATTTGTGGAGGCCGGCAATGCAGGGGCTGCGTTGTGTTTGCCTATGCCCATTGATTACAGCGGACTGGTGGAACATATCGGTACGCTGATGCAGAATCGGGGCGGTGCTGTTCCGGCTGCCAGCGCATCCCAGGATATCGAAACCCAGGTGACCAAGATCATCCACCAGATCGGCGTGCCTGCCCATATCAAGGGATACCAGTATCTGCGCACCGCCATCCTTATGACCATCAGCGACAGCGACATCATCAACTCCGTCACCAAGGTGCTGTATCCCTCTGTGGCCAAGAAATACGCCACCACCACGTCCCGCGTGGAGCGTGCCATCCGTCACGCCATTGAGGTGGCGTGGGATCGGGGCGATATCGATACCCTCAACTCCTACTTCGGCTATACGGTGCAGAACAACCGGGGTAAGCCCACCAATTCCGAATTTATCGCCATGATCGCAGACAATCTGCGACTGAAATATAAAATCCGCTGAAGCGGAATGTATGCATCCATAGGGAAAGATCCACTCGCCCTTCGAGTGGATCTTTTCTTTATATTACGGTAGAAGCTCGATGGTTTCGCCGTCCGTGCGGAAGATCACGTTTCCCGCCAGATCGGTGCGGAGGGTGAGGATTCCTGCCTGGTTCAGCCGGAGCGTTACCTCCTTGTGGGGATGGCCATAGTCATTTCCCATACCGCAAGAGATCACGGCGTAGGTGGGAGAAACGGCTGCCAGATATGTATCCGTGGTGGAGGAGGCAGAGCCGTGATGCCCTACCTTAAGAATGTCCGCATCCAGATACCCGCCTTCGGCGGAGCCGTACAGCTTCAGCTGCTCTCTTTCGCTTTCCGCTTCCGCATCACCTGTGAACAAAGCGGATATCTCTCCGTAATCCAAGCGGATCACGTAGCTGTTGTCGTTTTCGTCCGTGTATTTCCGCAAAGGCGCCAGGAAAGTGAAGCGGGCACGGCCCAGGCTGAATCCCTCACCGGGGGATAGGGTACGGGTGGGAATGTTCTGCTCCGCAATTTCTTCCAGAATGGCCGCATAGCGGGCGTCCTCGCCGGGCTGGGTGGGGAGAATCACCAACTCCACCTTACAATGCTCCAGCACGTACAAAGTGCCGCCGATGTGATCTCCGTGGGGATGGGTGAGAATCAGGCAGGAGATCTTGTTTCCGCATTCCTTCAGGACGTTCCCCAGATAAGCGCCGCTGTCCCGATAGCCCGTGTCGATCATTACTGTGCCGTTTTTGTTTTGGATCAGTGCGCTGTCCGCCTGACCCACGTCCAGAAACCGGATTTCCAGATAATCCGCGTCGGTGTCGGCGTGAAGAAAGCGGAAGGACAGGGCGGCCGTAACGATCACGGCAAGGATGCACGCAAAGATGACTACGCCGCGGAGACTTCCGCACATATTAGACGTTCGTCGAAAAGCTATAGCCTTTCACCTCCTGATTCGTATATTCTAATTATATACTTCTCGCGGACGGATTGCAAGGGGGAGCGAAGCATTCGGCCAGGCGGCGGCAGAGGGGACAGGCGGCGGCACACAAAAGAAGCCACATCAGAGAAAAGGGGAGGCAGATCTGCCCCAGTACGTTGCCGGGCACGTCCGCATAGTCCCATACTGCCCAGCCCAGCCACAGATTAACGGTGCATCCTACGGCAAATTCCACCAGAGTAATGGCGGCCGTGCCGATGACGCATCGGGTGAGAAAGGAAAGAGCACGTGTATATACGTGAAGAACGTATAAAACGGTGAAGCAGATTCCGCCGGTGACGGTCATCGTCCAGTGTGTGTATCCCCGCCACAGAATCTCCAGCAGGCTGTAGGCCGCGCCGCCCGTCAGAAATACGGTGGCAAATTCCAAAACTTTACGCAAAAAAATCACCTCGTCTTTGTTGTTGACCGAAACGAGGTGATTTATGCATTGTTTCCAACGTAAAATATGCGGAGCCATGGAGATGAGAGACGGTGAGTTCGCTATGCGAACTCAGGGAGGGAGAGGTAACTTCTGGCGTTTCGAGTTCACACAAATGCGAACTCGAATGGTTCCTTTCCTCCCATTTTTGAATTATAGTACGCAGTTATTCCGTCGGATCCCACTTGCCGGCGTAGGGCGCCAGCATCTCCGCAATGCGGCGGAACTCCTCTGTATCGCGGACAAAATCGTATACCTTGTCATTCATGCGGTTCAATAGAACCTGTGCATCGTTGTCGGTGTCCGATGCGGTAAATTCGGTTCCGTCGGATTTAAGTCCTCGCAAAAGCAGGGAAGTGTGTACAAACTCTGCCTCCTTTGCATACGCAAGGAATCCAATGGCGTGCTCAGCGGCTTTTGCAAGATGGGCAAGAACAGGGAACGTGTCCTTATTTTTCGCATAGTATGCTGCCTGGAGAGCGTGGGTTTCTGCCAGATGGTTGTGGTAGAAGCCGAAATCATTCGCCTCAAACATCAAGTGAAGAAAGGCAATCTGTTTGTCGCGCAGGGAGGCTTTTTCTTCGGACGAGTAAAACGGATCACCGTTGTCCCGCTTGCGATTGTATGCGAAAATGTTATTAGAAAGGAACTGGATAAAATCATCCAGCAGCCGTTTGTGGGCATGATACCCTTCGTCCCCTTGGTGGATCCTGGGAAGAAGCATAGTGCGTGACACAGCTAAGTGGGGCATTTTTTTTGCCAGTTCCACGGCACGTTCCCGATTTCCTTGCTTTGCGTACACAAAGCAAAGTGTCTGTATCGCACTGTGTCGTGACGGATCGTTCACGCATTTTTCAAGAATGATTTCACCTGTCCGAATGACCTCGTCAGTGAAGTTTTTTCGTTCTTCTTCACTGTAATTTGTATTGGACATAAGATAATATGCATTATCCATTCGATCTCCCATAAGCTCGAAGCTGTCCGGATACTCTCGCAATCCTTCGGCGAGAATCTTGTAAGCCTCTGCCCTGTACCCTCTCTTGCTGAAGGTGTTTGCTTTGGCACGAATCTCCTCGATCCGCTTCTGTTTTGCTTCCAGATCAATGCCCAGCAGGGTATCGGACGTGACGCCCAGCAGATTGCACAACGGCGGGATCAGGGACAGATCCGGCGCGGTTTTCTCCGATTCCCACTGGGACACAGCGGATACGGACACACCCAAATATTCTGCCAAAGATTCCTGTGTCATCTCTTTTTCCCGGCGCAGCCGTTTGATATTTGTTCCGATTTGCATAGTGTACCTCCGTTTGGTGATTTGTTTTGGGAATCAGAAGCGCTTCTGTGAGTATATCTTAACACATTCCGGAAGGTATGGCAATAGAGTGTTTCTTCAAAATAAGTTAAGTCGCACTTAAATAAATACAGAAAAACAAAAAAGATGCCGTAGCCAAGGAGATAGGGGTGTTGGGGAAAGAAACTTCGGCGCTTGAGATGGTTCTTTCCCCAACAAATTGCCCGAATAAAACGAGGTGATTTATGCAAAAAAGATGCCGCATTTCTGCGGCATCTTTTCGATTGACTTACTCGGCGGGAGTAACGGGAGCTTCCACCACATCGGTGGGCTTGTTCTCGCCCAGATACTTGGGAAGCTGCATACCGGCCATGTCGAACAGCTCGTTCATCGGGGGAACGGCCTTCATAAGACCGGATACAAAGTTGGCCGTGGTGCTCTTGCCGTCGGGAGAGGTTCCGCCATTGTCCCAAACGGTGATCTTGTCGATCTTCAGATCCTGGATAGCCTGCACCTGAATCTTCACCAGGTCCTCCATCTTGTCGGCAATCATCAGGCGGATCGCGTCGTCGGAGTGACCGCCGGCGGACTTCACGATCTCGGCAAAACCTTCTGCCTGCTTGATCAGCATCTCACGCATACCGTCGGCCTCTGCCTGCATCTTCATCAGGATCGCATCGGCTTCACCCTTTGCACGGCGGCGGATCTGTTCAGCCTCGGCCTCAGCCTGCAATTCCAGCTGACGCTTTTCGATCTGCGTCTTAACGATGACGTCGGCTTCCATCTTAGCCTGCTCGAAGGAGGCACGGGCCTGCTCGGCAGCCTTCTGTGCTTCGTAGGATTCCTCCATTGCACGTGCGGCCTGGATGTTCTCAGCGGCGGTAGCACGCTTCAGTGCTTCAGCCTCGCGCTCACGGCGGGTAGCCTCGGACTCGGCAACCTGTACCTTTGCCTCGTTCTCACCCTTGATGGCTTCGGAATTGGACTTGGATACGCTTACACGCATATCACGGTCGGCCTCGGCGGAGCCGATGGCACCGCTGCGGTCTGCTTCTGCTACGGAGATCTTCGCATCGTTGATGGCCTTAGCG
>JBGVKV010000093.1:0-3704 GCA_045123975.1 Eubacteriales bacterium
TAAGTATTGGTGTGCTTGGCACAAATGACCCGATTTGAATTTATTTCACATAAAGAAGGATGGTTTTCGGTATGAAGATTCTCGTTATCAATGCCGGCAGCTCCTCGATCAAGTATCAGCTGATCGATATGGCTACCGAAAAAGTAATCGCCAAGGGTATGTGCGACCGTATCGGTATCGCCGGCGGTAACTTCAAGCTCAAGGCGGACGGCCGTGAGGACTACAAGGTCGATATCCAGATGGCCAACCACAAAGAGGCTGTTAAGCTGGTTCTGGACGCTCTCGTATCTCCCGAGCACGGCGTGATCGAGTCCCTGTCCGAGATCTCCGCAGTGGGACATCGCGTTCTCCACGGCGGTGAGAAGTTCTCCGGTTCCGTTATCGTAGACGAAAAGGTTATCGCAGCCATCGAAGAGTGCTGCGAGCTCGGCCCTCTGCACAATCCTCACAACCTGACCGGTATCCGTGCCTGCGAGGCTATGATGCCCGGCGTTCCCCAGGTAGCTGTGTTTGACACCGGCTTCCACCAGACCATGCCCGACTACGCATATATGTATGCGCTGCCTTATGAGTACTATGAGAAGTACCGCATCCGCCGCTACGGCTTCCACGGCACCTCCCACCGTTACGTATCCCTGCGTGCCGCTGAAATGCTGGGCCGTAAGGATCTGAAGATCGTTACCTGCCATCTGGGCAACGGCTCTTCCATCGCTGCCGTTAAGGACGGCAAGTGCTTCGATACCACCATGGGTCTGACTCCCCTGGAGGGCATCATGATGGGTACCCGCTGCGGCTCCATCGATCCCGCTATCATTCCTCTGCTCATGAAGAAGGAGAATCTCACTCCCGATGAGATCGACACCATCATGAACAAGAAGTCCGGTATTCTGGGCGTTTCTCAGGTAACCAGCGACAACCGTGATATCGAGGAAGGCGCGCGCAACGGAAACGAGCGCTATCAGCTCATCGAGAGCATGATCTGCCATCAGCTGACCAAGTACATCGGCGGTTACGCCGCTGCTATGGGCGGTGTGGATGCCGTTGTATTCACCGGCGGTATCGGCGAGAACAATCCTCACTACCGCGCACGCGTTGCAGAGAAGCTGGCCTTCCTGGGCGTTGAGCTGGATGAGGAGACCAACAAGAAGGCAATGCGCACCAGCGAGGAGTTCGTTCTGACCACTCCCGACTCCAAGGTGAAGATTCTGATGATCCCCACCAACGAGGAGCTTATGATTGCCAAGGATACCCTGGAGCTGGTATCCAAATAATTGACAGAGTCACCTGTGCAGGGACGATCGTGCCGATCGTCCCTGCTTTTTTGCGCCAAATCGGAAGGAAAAGGGGGAAAAGTTTCGCTTTCCCCTTGATTTTACGGGGATTTTTTGGTATACTCATATGATGTAAAATGAAATCAATCTGCCGTTTTTTCGAAAATGGCGGCAAGGAGCATATATGGAAGAGAACAAAAAGGCAGCCCGGATCAGCCCCCGTACGCTGTCCGGATTTATGGAATTGCTTCCCCGTCCCCAGCAGCAGATGGAACGGATTATGGAAGTGCTTCGCACCACCTACGCCCGCTACGGATTTACGCCTCTGGATACGCCCGTGATCGAATCCACGGACGTGCTTCTGGCAAAAGGCGGCGGCGAAACGGAAAAGCAAGTGTACCGTTTTCAGAAGGGCGACGCGGATCTGAGCCTTCGCTTTGATCTGACCGTGCCGCTGGCCAAATACGTGGCGCTCCACTACGGTGAGCTGGCATTCCCCTTCCGCCGGTATCAGATCGGCAAGGTGTACCGGGGTGAGCGTGCTCAGCGCGGCCGCTTCCGTGAATTCTATCAGGCGGATATCGACATCATCGGCGACGGTAAATTGGACGTGACCAACGAGGCGGAGATCCCCGCCATCATCTATCAGACCTTTACGTCCCTGGGACTCAGCCGCTTCAAGATCCGCGTGAACAACCGTAAGATCCTGAACGGATTCTACGCAATGAACGACCTCAGCGAAAAGTCCGGTGACATTATGCGTACCGTGGACAAGCTGGATAAGATCGGCGCCGATAAGGTGCGCACTCTTTTGACCGACGAGATCGGATTGAGCGAGGAGCAGGCGAACGAGATCCTCACCTTCATCGCCATCCGCGGCACCAATGCAGAGGTGCTCTCCGCACTGGAAGGTTATGCCGGTCGGAATGAGCTCTTCGATCTGGGCCTGGACGAGCTGAAGACCGTTGTCCGCTATCTGGCGGCCTTCGGTGTGCCGGAGGAGAATTTCGCGGTGGATCTGACCATCGCCCGCGGTCTGGATTATTACACGGGCACCGTGTACGAAACCACTCTGATCGATCATCCCGAGATCGGCTCCGTTTGCTCCGGCGGACGGTACGATAATCTGGCGGAATATTACACCGACAAGCAGCTGCCCGGCGTGGGCATCTCCATCGGACTTACCCGTCTGTTCTACGTTCTGGGTGAGCAGGGAATGCTGAATGACGCTCTTCCCACCGCACCGGCAGACGTTTTGGTTATCCCCATGACGGAGGATCTGTCCGCCGCCGTGGCATTGGCAACACAGCTTCGACAGGCAGGTGTGCGCACACAGCTGTACACCGAGCAGAAGAAGTTTAAGGCCAAGATGAATTACGCCGATAAGCTGGGGATCCCCTATGTGGTGTTCCTGGGCGAGGACGAGATCCGGGACGGCATCGTGGCTTGCAAGGATATGGAAAGCGGCGAGCAGACCAATCTGCCCTATGAAGATACGCTGGCCCGCATCCGCGAGGGCATCGCCAAGCGAAACGCCGGTCATGTGATTCTGGAAAAGTGATGGCAGACCGCAAAATTTCTGAATTTATGGAGATGCAGCGCATCCAGGCAAAGCAGCACGGATGGGATAAAAACCGCATCCCGGAGATGGGGCATAAAAGCCTGCTTTGGGCGGTGGGTGAGATCGGTGAAGTGGCGGATATCATCAAGAAAAAAGGCCACGATGCCGTTATGGAAAATCCCCGCGTCCGCGCCCATTTCGTAGAGGAAACGGCGGATGTGTTCATGTATCTCTTTGATATGCTGGAGGCTTTTGGCGTAAGTGCCGAGGAGTTCTCCGATGCTTATACCGCCAAGTTTGAGCGGAATATGGGCAGAAGCTGGGAAGAAAATAAAATCAAATACGAAGACTAAATACAAACTGTAAGGAGAAAGCATTATGGTACAAATGCGCACCCACACCTGCGGAGAATTGCGTCTTTCCGACGCCGGCAAGCAGGTAAAATTGGTGGGATTTATGGAGAATGTCCGCGCGGTTTCGGCAAGCCTGGCGTTCGTCGTTCTGCGTGATTTCTACGGCACCACACAGATCGTTGTGGAGTCGGAGGAAATGATGGCGGTGATCGCCGATCTGAATAAGGAGTCCACCATTTCCGTTACGGGCACCGTAAGAGAGCGTTCCTCCAAGAACCCCAAGCTCCCCACCGGCGATATCGAGGTGGTTCCCGAGATGATCGAGATTCTGGGCCGCTGCCGTCACAACAGCCTGCCCTTTGAGATCAATCGCAGCCGCGAGGCCGATGAGATGCAGCGTCTGAAGCATCGCTATCTGGATCTGCGCAATCCCGAAGTGAAGAACAACATCGTTCTTCGCTGCAACGTGGTGGCTGCACTCCGTCAGGCTATGACGGCCCACAATTTCCTGGAGATCAC
>JBGVKV010000094.1:0-33563 GCA_045123975.1 Eubacteriales bacterium
TTTACGGAGGATTACGCCCCCTTGCTGGTGGGTGTGAACATCGGCGGATGCGGCACGCTGATCGCATCTCTTGCCAGCCTGATCACGTTCCGCTCCTTTATGTGCAACGCACCCCATCAGGGCAAGAAATATTTCCTTATGTTCACGGCGTTCAATTTCGCGTTTCTCTTCATCCTTGGTGCTGTGATGTCGTTTGTGTATTGAGAATTACTTCTGCGCAGGCTTTTTAGCCTGCGCTTTTCTCACGCAAACCAGCAGTACCGCCAGCACGGCGATCACGGCCAAGGCCGCCAGGAAGATGTACTGATTGGGTACGAAGGAGGTGGTGCCGTCGCTGTTCACGATAACGTCGGCGCCCGCCAGCACGGTTTTGCCGATGAAGGGGCCCACCACGCCGGGAATCAGCACCTGAGAGAAGATCCGCACGCCCTGGAACCGGCCGGCCTTACCCTCGGGGGTGAGGTCACGGATCCGTGCGCCGAACACAGCCATGCCGCACAGATAGCCGCACATCATCAGCAGCGATCCCACGAACACCAGCGCCGTCTGGCGGAAGAAGTACAGAAGCACGTATCCCGCGGCCAGGGCGATCAGGCTCCAGAGAACGGAGAAACCAAATCCCCGCTTGTCGTAGACCTTGCCCCACAGAGCGGTGGCAACCGACGCCAGAATGATGGCAGGCGCCATCACGAACACGTAGTCCGTCATGCCCAGGGATACCTCGTAGTAGAGGATCAGATAGGGCATGAAGATTTGTATGGAAATGTTGAAGAGAATAAAGGCGATGAGCGACACATAGAGGGCCGGATTCGCCCGGATGGTGGCGGGACGGAAGCCGTGAATCAAGGTGGACAGGTATCCTTCCTCCATCTTGGGCAGCACGGGATCCTTAATGAGGAAGAAGCCGATCACGCCCACCGCCAGAACCACACCGCCGATGATGGTAAAGATGGCACTCCAGCTGGACGCCTGATCCAGATCAAAGGCCATAAATCCGCCGAACACGGCCAGAATGGCCACCAGCGGCATCATGGCATTGACGCCCTCGGCGGCGCCCCGGTTGGTGGCGTCGGTGCTGTCCGTCAGCCAGGCGTTGAAGGCCGCATCGTTGGCGGTGGAACCGAAGAAGGTCATCACGCAGTCCATCACGATCACCAGGGTGATGCAGATGGCGGATGCGGATGCCGCCATAGGGAAGGCAGCGTGGATAAGATCCTCCCGGAGCAGGGTGAATCCCAGGATGGAGATGCCCCACAGTATGTATCCGCCGCAGATAAAAATCTTTCGGCGGCCGATCTTGTCGGACAGCGCACCCACCAGCACGGTGGTCAAGGTCGCGGCTACGGCGCTGGCGGCCACCATGGCGGAAATATCCCCGGCTGTGGCGTTGAACATCTTGTACATAAAGACGTTCAGGTACATGTTCTCCACTACCCAGGCGATCTGCCCGATCAGGCTGAGAAGGGTGAGCGCCACCCAGAATTTTTTCGTCAGTTTCGTTTTCATACAAAGGTCCTTTCAGCGGATTTACATCTTATGTTTTTACTATACCATAAACTCCCCCACGATGCAAGGGAATGGCAAAAAGAAAGCCATACGGCGGGTGCCGTATGGCTTGGGGGCAGTGATAATACTTATTCGTCAATGATGCCTGCTGCCTTTAATTGCAAAACAAACTCATCGTTCAGCACAAAAACATCACGGTCTAGTATAAACCAACTGCCGTTATGCTTATATGGTCCCGAAACACAAATTTGTATACGAGGATCGTCCTTTAGATATATGTCAAGGTATCGGTACGATTCATGTTGGATCGCGGATCTCTCTACGTCACTTTTCGACATAGCGGATGAAAGCGTAATTTCAATGTCTGTATCTTCTATTGTATATAGCGCACTGTATAAATCATAGTCTGATCTTGCGAACAGTCCTTTAGTGTAGGGAGACTGTGGACTATTCTCGCAGAAAATGAACAACGGATTATCTGCCTCAAAGGCGTAAAAGTGCATATCAGGAAAGATTGGAAACTGAGAGTACCAACCGAGATCAATAATTTCATCGTCCGTGGCCGATCGCACTTGAAAACCAAGATCAGCCATATAATAACTGTTGCCGTTATATAGCAAATTATTGTTTTCGTCATAACCAAGCTTACCCATGTCTCCCTTCAGCCGGTCAACAAACGCGCAAGAACTCAAAGAAAGCAAAAACAAAAGTGATAGAAATGAGCATAGCAGTTTTTTCATTTTTCATTCTCCTTTGCGGTATGGGCGGATATTGGCTTGGCCTTCCATACCTTTACTATACCATAAACTTCCCCCGGATGCAAGGGAATGGGAAAAAGAAAGCCATACGGCGGGTGCCGTATGGCTGTGGAATTACGCTTTTTCAAATCCTACCAGCACGCCGCCTTTTTCGGCGTAAAAGCTGCAAAGCCCCCGGAACGGATGGATCTCGATCTGCACGTTTTTGTATGCTTGCAGGATCAGTGCCTTCAGCTGCCGGGCGGCCGCCTCGTTCTGACAGTGGCCGATGCTGATCTTCCCCGATCGGAATCCCTGGGTGGCCAATTCGGTCACCAGAGTCTGCAGAGAGCGTGCCTCCCCGCGGCACTTATGCATGGGCTCCAGCGTGCCCTCGTCACTGGCTTTGCCCACGATGCAGATGCCGGCAATGCCCACCAACTTTGCCACCAGAGGGGATACCCGCCCGTTATTGGCAAAGGTTTTCAGGGATTTCAGCATGAAGATCAATCCGGTTTTCTTCAAATAGCCGGTGATAAAGTCGCAGATATCCTCGTAGGACATGCCGTCGTCAATACATTCCTCCAGCTTTTCGATTACCAAAGTGATCTCGGGGCCGGCGGAGAGGGTGTCCAGCACGAATACCCGCTTTCCCTCGTTTTCCGTCTCGTAGATCTTCTTCGCGGAGCAGGCGGAGTTGTAGCTGCCGGACAGACCGCTCGTGATGGTGACGCAAAAGATATCGTCCGCGTCGCCGAAGGCCGTCAGCCAGTCGCCGGTATTGGGACAGGAGGATTTGGATTTTCCTTTGTAGTGATCGAAGTGCTGCACCATGGCATCCACATCCAAGGCGGGATCGTCTACGAATTCCCGCTCCGCGGTGATGATTTTCATGGGAGCGCAGGCGAAGGCGGTGTGCTTCAGCCCAAACAGATCGCAGGATGAATCGGCAACGATTTTGATTTTTCTCATAGGTCTCTCCGGTTTTATCGGGAAGTAAAATGTTGACAAATCAACATCTTCTATAAAGGTATACCACAAACTTGTTGATTTGTCAACAAATTTCGCTGTTTTTGCGTTTGGAAAGATGTAAACTTTCTTGCGTACAAGATAGGAAAAAGCCATACGGCGGGTGCCGTATGGCTGTGGGGGATTATACGATATAGTTGTCTTCGAGTGCCTCCGTGCGCTTGGCCATCTTTCGCCGTCTCAGTGTATCTGAAACGATAAAGGGCAGATGGATAAGAAGCAGCAAGGTGCAGGCAATGGCCGCGAGCGTCAGGAAATAAACGCCCCAGCCGTTATGTAGATTCAGCAGTGGCAGATTTTCCATCGGCGGTACCCGCAGAAACAGGAAATTCGTTTCGTACTGCTCAAGCACGCTGTTCATAAGGAAGGCGAGGAGAGTGACGCCGAGAAGCAGTTTTAAATTGTTCCGATACGCCTTGAAGGAGAGATCCACCTTTTCCCTTACCGCAAGATAGATTCCGTAAAATACGAGCATGCCGTGAATGAGCATATATTGCCACACTCTCAAATGCGTAGGGTTGACTCCCTCCGTGGGGATCAGAAGCGCCATTGTTGCGCCGAGAAGAAGACAGGGAACCATAAAGCTCTTCAAGGTCGCGATTATCTTTTGGTTTGTGATCGAATTAACCAGTATGGTCGAATAAATCATAAGGGAACACAGGTGGAAGGAAAGCTGGGTTTGATCCAGGACGTATCCGCCAAACGCAGACTCTTTCATGGACAGGGACATATGGAAGATCTTAAGTACAATGAGAATCATCATGACTGCTCGGCCCACGGTGCGGTGGGACAGGGCAAGCTTTTTTGTTGTGATCAGGGCAAGAGCAATCGTTATGCCGATGGCGCCCAGCCAGATGAAATGACCCAGGGAAAACATAGCTTCCTCCAAATCTGAAATTTCTGATTTCCGGTACTATTATATCACACATTGGAAGAAAATCAATGCTGTCGGAAAAAAGAAAATTTCTTGCCATTCCTAAAGAGTTTGAACACGTTGGCTATCCGCCATCTCTTTGTCGTCTATGCAAACGAAAAAAGCCATACGGTGGATGCCGTATGGCTTTCTTTGGCTGGGATAGCTGGACTCAGAACCGTGGTTTTCGCCTATATACAGCGGATGCGCTCGTTCACCTACGCGAAAACCTTATCCGATGCGAGGCATCGGAGTGGTTCTTCGTCATTGTCGCAAACGATAAAAAGGGAGAACGCGGATGCGTTCTCCCTTTTTATGGCTGGGATAGCTGGACTCGAACCAGCGATGCAGGAGTCAAAGTCCTGTGCCTTGACCGACTTGGCGATATCCCATCGCTACGGGCTATTATACCATATCCGCCGCCGCCGTGTCAAGTAAGGCGGGTAGATTTTCCTTTTCTTGACAGGCGTAGAAACGTATGATATAATTATCACGACAGTGAACTATTGTCATATTATGTATTGTATTTGGAGGATTTGTTATGGCATTGCAGACCGGACGTGTTCAGGGTCCCCCGAAGGGAAGCCGCGGTGCGTATGAAGTTACTTACACGCGGTCCCGTTCCAATTTGTTGGTTGTTCTGGGTTTTACCCTTATTAACATAATTTTGGCTCTCCTGGGACAGGATTCGTATTTCCTGTTTTCTGCCATTGTGCCTTATTTTGTGGCCCTTGTGGGCCGGACCGGTTTTGAGGAGGTGGGTTCGTCCGCCGTTTTGATCATTGCCGGTGTCATCGCCCTCGTTATGCTGGGTGTGTACTTCCTCTTTTGGTGTATGACCAAGCGTCACCGTGAGTGGATGGATGCCGCCACCGTATGCTTCGGTTTGGATTGCGTGGGACTGGTTTTGTTGTTTGGTTTGGATGTATCCGCGATCATCGACTATGTGTTCCATATCTACGTGATGTATTATCTGATTAGCGGATCCATTGCCGCTCATAAACTGGCAAAGATGCCGCCCGAGGAGCCTGTATCCATGGAGGCAGGCATCCCGCAGATGGTCAGCGAGCCCGCTGCCGAGGAGATTCCGGCAGATGCAGTTCCGGCGGAGGAGGCTTCTGCCGAGGAGACACCTGCAGAACAAGTTCCCGCTGAGGAGACTCCCGCTGAGGAAGCGGTCGAGGAAACACAGAACGTATAATACAGTAAATATAGGAGGTGTCGCATTAACAATGCAACACCTCCGCGCGCTTTCCCTTGTCCTCTGAGGAGGCCATGTTGCCTGTGCCGGGCAAAAAATCGGGAAATCTCGCCGCAAATTCCTGCGGAATTTCAATTTTTGCGCCTTTGTCACAAAAAATCAGGGCTGTCGCATCGAAATGCGACAGCCATTTTTTTATTCTCCATACGCCGCGGCGGCGCTTTTCAGGAGAGTCTGCATCTTTGCCCGTACGTCGGCGGGGGATTCGATCACGATGCCGTCGCCGAAGGCGGCGATCCACCCAAGGAATTGAGGGCTGACGATGACCCGTACCGCCACCGTGAAGGCATCCTCCCCGCATCGGATGCTCACGTCCGTACCGAACTGATCGAGGATCGCACCCGCCAGATCGGCCCGGCAGCGAAGCACCACCAGCTGTTCCTCACCGCCGTACATGCCGAACACTTTTTTGGAAAACTCGGCGGTATCGAAATCGGCGAAATGCTCCCCGCCCAGACGGGGCTCATCGGTGACGTTCACGTGGAGGATCTTATCCACGCGGAAATATTTCACCGCATCAGCTTCTCCGTCGTAGGCCAGCAGATAGTAGTTCTCGTCCTCCCAGGTCAGCGCCCAGGGGCTAACGTGGTAGACCTTCCCGCCGTGCCGCAGAACCTTTTCCTTCTTCATATTCCAGGAGAAATACTGAAAGGTGATGGTGCGGTTTTCCTGCATAGCCCGATGCAGATGATCCACCGTGTAGTAGATGCTCTCGTTCATGGTCTTGACCCGGCCGGCAACAAATACCTGACGGGACAGCGTCCGTGCTTCGTGGGTGCTGGTCATACCCGACAGCTTGCGGATCAATTCACCGCTCTTTTTATGGGTGATGAATTTGGAGGACTGTACCGCATCCACCAGCAGCTTCAACTCCGTCAGCTCCAGTGTGCGGGAGGCCACGTAGTACCCGGGCGTGCGGGAGGAAGTCATCTCAATGTCCATCCCGAAATCCCTAAGGGCAGCGATGTCGCTGTATATGCTTTTTCGCTCGGCGGTGATGCCGTATTCCTCTTTCAAAATACGCAGAATCTCCGCCATAGGCATGGGATGATCCTCGTCGGTCCGTGTGTGCAGCAGACGGGCCAGGTATAGAATCTTCGTTTTTTGTCCTTCGTTTTTTGGCATAATTTCTCCAAAAGAATCGTAGTTTGTCAAATCGAGTCCCATTTATCGGACAATGGTACGTGTATACTTATACTCGTAAGGGACGGACATACTTGAGCGGTTGTCCGCATACAATGGGATAAAGAAAAGGGAGGATGAAAAATGAAGCGGGAATTTCGGGGAACGTTCTGGGGTGTGGCCGCCGTGCTGGTGGCGTACATTGGCTTTGTCTGCATCGTGAAGGATCACGGCGCCGCCATGGTATGGATAGCGGCGGCAGCGGCTCTTCTCGGCGGCGGAGCGCTGGAGATCGCGGCCCACTTCGTACAGTAACAACCTCATCATACCACGATTTGTCGCGATTGTCAAACGAAGAAGCCGACCGTCCGGTGGGATGGTCGGCTTCTTTAATTAATCCGGTTTGGTTTCGTAGAATTGACGGTCGCTCAGATTGCGGCGGCAAACGTATCCGCTGTGCAGATCGATAACGGATACCGTCTCCCAAATCTCGTTTTCAAAGGAGAGATACAGATTTTCGCCTTTCTTTAAGCTGAAGGGCATGCTCATCTGGTGCAGTGTTTCCCGACCTACGTAATTCTTGCAGTACACGGTAAGGAATCCGCCCGGTTCCACGATCTTGTTCGGCAGGTTGTAGGCACCCGGTTTTTTCGCGGAGTCGCTGAGCTGGTATCCCTTGGTGGACAGAGCCACGTCGTAGGGATTGTACAGCACCACGTAATCCTGAGAGCCGGAGGCGGAGTATTCATACACCGTCAATCGGAGATTTTCCGTCTGGCGGACAACTACGGGGGTGACGGTGATGGTGTCGTCTACCGCGTCCGTATATTCCAGGGAGAGGACCTTGTCATACACCAGGGTTTCGCCGTTGACGATCCAGTGGGAGAATTCGTATCCCACGGCGGGGAATATCTCGAACTCCTCACCGTATTCCCGGATGTAGGTGCCGCTGAATTCCTTGTCTATCTTCCAGTGCCCCGCCATGATATAGGCGTTCTCCGGGGCGGCGATGGAGATGGTGTAGGTTTTTCCGCTGGTCTTGAAGGCCTGGCGGAGCTCGGTGCGGTACAGATACTTCGGCCGGTTCAGTGCGAAGGAACGCAAACCTTCCAAGGTGGCTTCAATTCCCTCCATGGAGCCGCGGCGGAATCGGCTGGTGGTAACGTACATTTCCGCTTCGGCCTTGCGGGATTCGTGCATCGTATCGATCAGATAACAGTAATTTTCATAAGAGAATGCGCCGTTCATCAATTCGATCAGATACTGGATGAAGATGTCCTTGCATTCCTGCCGTTTCATCAGTGCCTGGAACAGCTCACTGCGGCGGTCGGCGGTTTTGCTGAGCAGATCGCCGTTCAGCAGATTGCCGGTGGCACCGCGGACGTTATCGATGTCGTGGATGATGAAGCGCCAGCGTCCGTCGAAGACGGTGCCGGGCTGATACTCCTCACCCTCGGCGGCGTAATAGCGGTAGGCTTTATGGTTGTTGTAGGGCCAGTCGTTGTTGTTCAGGTAGGTATTGATGGCGTAGTAGAAAAGGTAGTCGTCCACGTCAAAAACGGTGAGGAACTCCTCGTACACCGCATCGTCGGTCATATCGGCGATTTTGTACTTGTTGTACATGTTGTTCCAGTCGTCGTACATGAACTGGTCTTCTTCCATGGAGTCGATCTCGTACCGCTCGTCGGGCTTGCTCATCTCCGGGCCGGAGACGATACCCATGGTGCCCGGATATTCTCCGTAGTTTTCCACGAAGAAGTCGTCGGATACGATATCGTGCATCCACATACTGCCGTAGTATTCGCCGTTCAGATAGACGGAGCAGGGACGTACCGATTGGGTCATGGGGAATCCGGCCATAGCGGCTGCGGTCTGGTTCAACTCATCCTTGATCTGGCCGCCGCCCAGATCGTTGCCGGTGCTGCGGAGCAGTACCCGCTTGAAATCCAGCCGCAGACGGCCCGAGCCGTCCAGGGTATACAGATCCCCGTAGAAGGGATAATCAAAGCGGTAATTGATCTCCTCATAATCCTTGCGGGCGAAGAGTTTCAGGGACTTCAGGGGGGCGGAACGGGAGTACGCACCGGAAACGCGGACGCCCACGGACTGGTTGATGACCTGATTGCCTTCCAGATCGAAGAACTCCACGTTGACTTCTCTCTCGGATTTCCATCCGCGCAGATTGTATCCGGCAGGGGAAATTGCGATAGGACTCACGCCGGGATTGGCGGCCAGCCAATCGTCACGGGTTTTGCCCAGCACCAGAATGCCTTCCTCATAGCCGAACAGCTTGTCGGGATCGCAGGTGATGAACACCGCCATAGTGGTGAAGCGGGTGTCCGCACCTTCTCCCACCACGTAGGTGCTGTATATGGAATCGCCCCAGGTATCCGTTTCGGGATAATAGGGACGTGCCGTCAGACTGTAATACTTGATCTGTCCGGCATAGGCGCGCAGGATGATGCCTGCCTCCTTGGAATACCGGCGGATCGTTCCCTTGAGGGTGGTGCTTTCCGGCACGACGCCGCCCAGAGAATAGTACACCTCACAGTCCTCCGTACCGGAGAGAAAGACGGATACGCTGTCCGTATAGAAGCCGGCGGGGGTTTCAAAGGCGATCTTTTTTGGGGTGATGTCCGTGCTTTCAGCCGGATCGGGCAATACGGACAACCGGAGTGCGAACAGTGTCAGTGTAAAGACACTGAAAAACAGCACCCACAGGAAAAGATAGCGAGTCAAAGGTTTTTTCATAACAGTTACCGTTCCGCACTGGCGAAGCAGTGCTAAGGATTTGGTATGGCGGATCAGTCCGCCTTGGTTTCGTAGAATTTGCCGTCGGTCAGGTTACGGCGGCAGATGCAGCCGTCGTGCAGATCGATGACGGAGATGGTCTCCAGAAGGCGATTTTCAAAGGAAAGGTATATGTTCTCGCCTTGTTTGAGGCCGAAGGGCATGCTCATCTGGTGAAGGGTTTCCCGTCCTATGTAATTGTCGCTGTAGACAACTACGAACTCACCCGGCTCAACGATTTTGCCCGGCAGGGTGTACTTGCCCGGCTTGCTTGCGGAATCGCTGAGCTGATATCCCTTGGTGGTCAGGGCCATGTCGTGGGGATTGTACAGCACCAGATAATCCTGGGAGCCGGCGGCGGAGTATTCGTACACCGTCAGGTGCAGATTTTCCGTCTGGCGAACCACCACAGGGGTGACGGTGATTTTGTTGTCGATCGCGTCCTCAAAATCCAGGGACAGGAGAGTATCCTCCACGATGACTTCGCCGTTTACGATCCAGTGGGAAAACTCGTATCCCACGGCGGGAAAAATCTCAAAATCCTCACCGTATTCTACGATGTACGTACCCGTGAATGCCTTGTCGATCTTCCAGTTGCCGGTCATGATGTAGGCGTTTTCCGGGGCAGTGATGGAAATCGTGTACGTCTTGCCGCTGGTTTTGAAGGCCTGGCGCAGTTCCAAACGCCACAGGTATTCCGGGCGTTTTTCGGCAAATACATAAAAATCTTTCAGTTTTGCCTCGATGTTCTCGATGGAATTGGTGGCAAAACGGCTGGTGGCGTTATAAAGGGTAGCCTCCGCCTTGCGGGCCTCGTGCATTTCGGTGATCAGGCGGGAGTAATTCTCCGGCGAGAAGGCGCCGTTCATTACTTCCATCAAATATTCGATGAACAGATCCACGCATTCCTGCCGCTTCATCAGTGCCTGGAACAATTCACTGCGGCGAGCGGAGCTTTTGCTGAGCAGATGGCTGTTCAGAAGATTCCCACTTGCACCGAACGTACCGTCCGTGTCGTGGACGACGAAGCGCCAGCGCCCGTCAAAAACGGTGCCGGGCTGATATGCCTCGCCCTCGGCGGCGTAGTAGCGGTAGGCCTTGTGATTGTTGTAGGGCCAGTCGCCGTTGTTCAGATACACGTTGATGGCGTAGAAGAACAGATAGTTTTCCACGTCCACCACCCGGCAGAACTCCTCGTATACGGCGTCGTTGGTCATATCCGCCACCTTGTACTTGTTGTACATGGCGTTGTAGTCGTCGTACATGAACTGATCTTCTTCGATGGAGTCGATCGCATACCGTTCATCGGGCTTTTTCATTTCGGGGCCGGATACCACGCCCATAATGCCGGGATATTCGCCGTAATTCTCGATAAAGAAATCGTCGCAGATCACGTCGTGCATCCACATACATCCGTAGTATTCGCCGTTGAGATAGACGGAGCAGGGCCGGATGGCCTGGGTAGCGGGGAAGCCGGTCATGCCGGCGGCAACCTGATTCAACTCGTCCCGTATCTGGGCACCGCCCAGATCGCTGCCGGAGCTGCGGAGCAGTACCCGCTTGAAATCCAGCCGCAGACGGCCCGAGCCGTCCAGCGTATACAGATCTCCAAAGAAGGGATAGTCAAAGCGATAGTTGACTTCCTCGTAATCCTTGCGGGCGAAAAGCTTCAGGGATTTCAGCTTTTGGGCACGGGTATAAGCGCCGGAAACGCGGACGCCCACGGACTGATTGATGACCTGATTGCCCTCCGTGTCGAAAAACTCCACGTTTACTTCCCGCTCGGATTCCCAGCCCCGCAGATTGTAGTTGGCGGGGGAAATGGCAATGACCTTTTCGTCTGGATTGGCGGCCAACCATTCGTCCCGGGTCTTGCCCGTGACAAGGATGCCGTTTTCATAGCCGAAAAGCTTGTCGGGATCGCAGGTAATGAACACCGCCAAAGTGGTGAAACGGGTGTCCGCACCCTCTCCCACTACGTAGGTGCTGCATATGGGATCTCCCCAGGTCTCCGTGTCGGGGTAATAGGCCCGTGCGGTCAGGCTGTAGTATTTGATCTGTCCGTCGTAGGCACGGAGAGGGATTCCCGCCTCCTTGGAGTACCGGCGGATCGTTCCCTTGAGGGTAGTGCTTTCCGGCACCACACCGCCCAGGGAGTAATACACTTCGCAATTCTCCGTACCGGTGAGAAAGACAGACACGCTGTCCGTGTAGAAGCCGGCAGGGGTTTCAAAAGTGATTTCCGGGTGCAGGGGCGCGTCGTCGGAATCGATGGAGTCGGTGGGGGACGCACTTATCTGCAGTGCGCTCAGAGTTAATACAAAGATGCTGAAAAACAGGACCCACAGAAGAAGATAGCGAGTCAGCGGTTTTTTCATGATTTTTCGGCAGATCAGTTGTCGCCGGTATACTCAACGAGCATAGCGGAGTTCACGCCGGCAATAGCGGACAGCTGCTCGGTGAGCGCGGCGGTCTTCTTTTTGCCGTGTACCTGTACGGTCAATTCGTTTCCGGAGGCGGAAGCGATGCTGTTCTTCAGGGTGTGACGAACGCCATTCAAAGCGGCGGTTACGTTCTCCTTGGCGGAAGCGTCGTACTTAACGATCAGCAGATAGCGCTTTGCGCCGAAGCGGAGCAGGTTGGAGAGAATGTAGATCACGGCGATGAACACGGTGCAGAGCAGAGCGATCTGGTAAAGACCGGCACCGCAGGTGATGCCCACGGCTACTGCCCAGAAGAGGAAGCCCACGTCCAGAGGATCCTTAACCGCGGAACGGAAACGGATAATACTGAGGGAGCCCACCATACCCAGGGACAAAACGATGTTGGCCGAGATGGTCATGATGATGAAGGTGGTGATCAGCGTGGTAAGCAGAAGCAGCAGGTTGAAGTTTTCGCTGTAGCAGCTGCCGCGGTAGAAAATGCGGTATACGGCGTAGATAACGAGACCGCAAAGCAGTGCGATGGAAATGCATACGAAAATATACTCGGGGGTCAAATCCAAAAGAAGACCGGATGCGGCCAGGGCGTCCTTAAACGCGTTGATCAATGATTTCATTTTTTACTTTCTCTCCTGAATAAATAAATTGAGCGTGAGGGATGGTGTGAATGTGCGCGTCGCTCAGCGCATCGCAGCACAAAGTGAACTTGGAAGCGGCCACGGGCGTGTGGCGGAAGGACAGAAGACTGCTTATGTAGGCGGGCAGATACTCGTCGTATTTGACCTCCAGAATGACCTCGTTATGCGGATAAATGAAGCGTGTCGCCAATTCGGGCGAGAACAGATCCGAGGTGTTCACGCCGGCATTCAATTCGCAGTCGAAGGTGATGCGGGTGTTGGACAAGGGATGCAGATAGGCCTCCCGGCGGTAGTTGACAATAACCCGGGGGGCAAGGCCCCGCTCCCGGTGCAGGGAATAGACCCGCTGTGCCAGCGGCTCCTTCCGATCGGCCAGAAGCTCGAAATCACCCCGCGCCACGCTGTCGTAGACGGCCCGGTCAATGCGGACGGATTCCTTTTCGATCATGTTTTTGTGTTTTTTCTTACACTCAAGAGTGATAAACGAGTCGTCAAAGTTGTAGGCACGCAGGCGGTATTTGCTTCGGTTGGCGGTGCCGGCCATCTTTTCGTAGTACGAAGAGTCGTACCGATCGTCCAGATACAGACTGCTGATCAGATATCCGCCGGGGCCGTTTGTATGCTTGTCCATAGGCAAAACGGCACGGATGCGGGCCGACAGAATAAGATATTCTTCGTAACTCAGCAAATACTTGATTTCGTTTCGCAGCAACTATCTCCCTCTCTTCAAATCAAAGATACTTCATTATATCATATGCACCGCTTGTAATCAACCGCTTACATAAATTTTAGGGGAGAATCCTCAAAAATTTATAACATATTCACAATATGGGGTAGGGGGAGGATATTTTTTTGCAATCGTTCTTGATTTACTGATACAAATGCTGTATAATAAACAGTGTACGGGCATTTTTCCGCTTTTTGGCGAAATTTGCCGTGCCTGCTTTTTGATTCTAATTTACAGAAGGAGTATACAGTTTCTATGAGCGAACTCATTTACACCAGCGAAGTAGAAGAAATGTGCTGTGTGAAGCAGGGCCCCAATCACGGTCCCGCTCCGATTCCCGAAGAGGGCAAATGGGTACAGGCTAAGGAAGTGAAGGACATTTCCGCCCTGACCCACGGTATCGGTTGGTGCGCACCCCAGCAGGGCGCGTGCAAGCTGACCCTGAACGTTAAAGAGGGTATTATCCAGGAGGCTCTGGTGGAGACCATCGGCTGCTCCGGTATGACCCACTCCGCCGCTATGGCCGCAGAGATCCTGCCCGGTAAGACCGTGCTGGAGGCTCTGAACACCGACCTCGTTTGCGACGCTATCAACACCGCTATGCGCGAATTGTTTCTGCAGATCGTATACGGCCGCTCCCAGTCCGCTTTCTCCGAGAACGGCCTGAGCGTAGGCGCCGGCCTTGAGGATCTGGGTAAGGGCTCCCGCAGCCAGGTTGGTACCATGTACGGCACCAAGGCAAAGGGCGTTCGTTATCTGGAAATGGCAGAGGGCTACGTTACCCGTATGGCACTGGATGCCGACGATCAGGTAATCGGCTATGAGTTCGTTTCCCTGGGCAAGATGACCGACTTCATCAAGAAGGGCGACGACCCCAACACCGCTTACAACAAGGCAATGGGCAAGTACGGCCGCTTCGACGATGCGGTTAAGTACATCGATCCCAGAAAGGCGTAAGGAGGTACATACAATGGCATTGTTTGAGAACTACGAAAGACGCGCTCCCAAAATCAACGCCGTGCTGGCTGAGTACGGTATTTCCTCCATCGAGGAGTGCAAGGAGATCACTCTGAAGGCAGGCGTGGACTGCGATAAGATTGTTCGCGAGACCCAGCCTATCTGCTTCGAGAACGCTGTTTGGGCGTACACCGTTGGTACCGCCATCGCTATCAAGTCCGGCTGCAAGAAGGCCGCTGATGCCGCTGCCGCTATCGGTATCGGTCTGCAGGCATTCTGTATCCCCGGCTCCGTTGCCGAGAACCGCAAGGTTGGTCTGGGCCACGGTAATCTGGGCAAGATGCTCCTCTCCGAGGAGACCGAGTGCTTCTGCTTCCTGGCAGGTCACGAGTCCTTCGCGGCTGCTGAGGGTGCTATCAAGATCGCTCTGAACGCAACCAAGGTTCGCACCAAGCCCCTGCGCGTTATCCTGAACGGTCTGGGCAAGGATGCTGCGTTCATCATCGCCCGCATCAACGGCTTCACCTACGTACAGACCGAGTTCGATCCCTACGCTGAGGAAGTTAAGATCGTTAAGGAGACTCCTTATTCCAACGGTCCTCGCGCTGACGTTCGCTGCTACGGCGCGGACAACGTACCCGAAGGCGTTGCTATCATGAAGCTGGAGAACGTTGGCGTTTCCATCACCGGTAACTCCACCAACCCCACCCGCTTCCAGCATCCCGTTGCCGGCACCTACAAGAAGTGGTGTGTTGAGAACGGCGTAAACTACTTCTCCGTTGCTTCCGGCGGCGGCACCGGCCGTACTCTGCATCCCGATAACATGGCAGCAGGTCCCTCCAGCTACGGTATGACCGACACCATGGGCCGTATGCACTCCGACGCACAGTTCGCAGGTTCCTCCTCCGTTCCCGCCCACGTAGAAATGATGGGTCTGATCGGCGCAGGTAACAACCCCATGGTTGGTATGACTGTTGCATGTGCAGTTGCAGTGGAAGAGGCAATGAAATAATTTCCCTACCGCATAACAAAAAGGCAGTTCGTATGAACTGCCTTTTTTCTTACGTTCTGAGTCCCTTGGGATAGTGATTCTTTGCCCGGCCGGAAACGATCTTGGCGCCGCCTACGGCGCATCCGTCCACCGTGACTACGGCCCAGCCGTTCTCGCACTCCGTCTCAATTTCCTCACCGTGGAGATAGCGGGTCAACGCTTCGCTGTCCGCACTCAACTCGATCTTGCGGCGGAAATCCCGTCCCATTGCCATAAAGAACTGGTGGTGGGGCTGGATATAATTCTTCCGCAGCTCCCCGATGGTGACGCCGCAGGAGAAGGCCGCGCCCTTTTCCACCGTCATATCCGGGGTGAAATACACGGGGGATCCGTTGTACATCCGCACGTGATCCTTTTCATAAGTGAGCAGGGTGTCGTCCAGAAACGCCGTTACGGCGGGATCGATCTTCTCCGCCTTGGCGGGCTTTCGAATCCGTACCTCGGGCTCGCCCGTGTGGTGAAGCACTGCCATAAACTGCCCCTCACCCCGTCCCGTGTGGGGATAGAACCGGCGGGCGTAGTGGATGTTCTCGCACCGGCATCCCGCAAAGGCGATGCCGTCCGCCGTGTGGGCCTGCACCGATTCCTTCACCGGCACGATCTCAAATTCCGGATGGGCGGTGAGGAAGGCATCCACCGTTTTCTCATTTTCCTCAAGGGAGAATGTGCAGGTGGCGTAGATAATATATCCGCCCTCCCGTAAAGCACGGACAGCATTGTCCAAAATCTCCGACTGACGGGCGGCGCACATGGTTACGTTTTCGGGGGTCCACTCATCGATGGCGATTTCTTCCTTGCGGAACATACCCTCGCCGGAGCAGGGGGCGTCCACCATAATGAGATCAAAGGTGTGAGGGAAGATCTTTGCCAGCCGGGCAGTGTCCATACAGGTGGTGACCGTATTGCGCAAGCCCAGCCGCTCGATATTGCCCGTCAGGATCCTGCAGCGGGAGGGAATGATCTCGTTGGACACAAGAATTCCGTTTTCCCCCAGTTTATTTTTCAGCTGGGTGCTTTTTCCGCCGGGGGCGGCGCACATATCGAGGACCCACCAATCAGGATCCACGTCAATGCATTCCGCCGGAGCCATAGCGCCCGGCTCCTGCACGTAGACCATGCCGGCGTGATGGTAGGGGTGATGGCCGATCTTCTCACTCAGATAGTATCCGCCGGGCACGTAGGGGATTGGCTCGCCGCCGAATGCGCCCAGCTTCGCAAAATCTTCGACAGAGATTTTTGCCGTATTTACCCGGTAAGCCTTCACCGGCTCTTCCCGCAAAGCGGCTTCGTAGGCGGAGTACGCATCTCCCAAAAGGGATTTCATACGCTCCCGATACGCCAAAGGCAGTTCTTTCATTGTTTCTCCTCCGTCAGGTGCATCTCCGTGTGGAGCATGCACATGCCCACCGCCGTGATGGCGGCGGTCTCCGTTCGCAGAATCCGCCGTCCCAGGGAAATGGCCCGTCCGCCGGCGCGGATGGCGTCTTCAATCTCGCCGTCGGAGAATCCGCCCTCCGGGCCGATGAGAATGCCGATGGACATGCCCGGACGGATGGATTCCAGGGCAGCCAGCGTGGGTGCCATGCCGTCCTTGTTCTCGTAAGGAACGAGGAACAAGTCCATCTTGCCGGCCAAGTCCAGTGCGTCCTTGTAGGAGATGGCGTCATGCACCTCGGGAATCACGCTCCGCTTGCTTTGCTTGGCGGCGCTTTCCGCGATAGCCTGCCAGCGGGCGGTCTTATTCTTCTTTTTGGAGTCGTCCAGCTTCACGATGCAGCGGCTCATAGCTACGGGATAGATTCCTTCCACGCCCAATTCCACCGTTTTCTGGATGATCCACTCCATCTTGTCCGCTTTGGGCAGTCCCTGGAACAGATAGATCTTCACGGGAAGGGACGTGTCTCCGTAATTTTCCTCCACAATTTCCGCCACAGCGGCGTCGGAGGTGTATTCCGTCAGGCGGCAAAGATACCGGATTCCCTCGCAGCTGACGAGAAACGTATCTCCCTCCCGCATCCGCAGAACGTTTTTTATGTGATTCAGATCCCCGTCCGTGATGCGGAAGGAGTTTTCCGCCCGATGGGAATTATCCGTGAAAAAATTATGCATACCGTACCGCCTCCCTTATTCCAAATCCCGATAAGCGGCCCAGGCCGGCTTCTTTTCGCCCGGCTCGTCGGTGTTCGATGCCCGCCGCAGTCCCAGATTGAGTCCGCCCTCATCCGGGTTGTCCTCGTGGGAATAGTAGATGAAAGCATCGATTTCGGGAATGTCTTTTGCCTTGTTATATGCACGCACCAGGGCTTCTTTTTGGAGATCTTCGCCCGCCTCGGTGAAGTCCGAGTGGAAGCCTGCCTCGGAGAGCAAAATCCGGCGGGATACTCCGTCCGTGCGCATAGGCGGAAGTGCCAGGAAATCCCGCAGAACCTCCGGATTCTTCATGGTGATAAAGGGCGTGTCGATGGAATCGCGCACATCCTCCTCCGCCCAGAAATCTGCCCGCGCGGGATAGGCGGAGTAGGGGTGATACGCGACATGGAAGGGAACCTCACCCTCCCGACTCGCATAGGACACGATGGACGTGAGCAGATCCCGACCGGGATAGTACCGGCGAGGATCTTCCTCCATGGGCTGTGCCCAGCAGTGATCCAAGGAGGCGTAGATGCGGATGTTTTTCCAGATGGCGGCGGCGCACTGCCACGCTACACGCAGGGCGGAGGTGTACATCTCCGCAAAGACGTGTCCTTCGCATTCGCCCACGTTGGCCCAGATCCAGGGAGAGTTGACCTCGTTGCCCACGATCATACCCACAATTTTTCCGTACACTCCGTCCTCACGGGTGTACCGATCGGCCAGGAAGGAAACAAAGGCCCGGTAATAGGCACAGCCTTCCTCCCGGAAGGTGTCAAAGAGGGAAGCGGCGCCTTCTTCCTCAAAGCCGGGATGGCGGATCTTGTCCCAGAAATTATCGCTCACCTGTGTCAGCCAGCTTTGGCTGTTCATGAGGATCAGATTCACCAGCACGCCCCCGTCGGAGAGGGGCTTGATGCAGCTGTCCACGTATTCCGCCACACGGCGGCGGATATAGTAATCCTTTCCCTCAAAGCGGTAGTAGAGGGTGTTGCCTCCGTCGGGATATTCCATCAAAAAGTCGCCCAGGTTCACGCTGAGTGCGGCGTGACGGATACCCAGTGCCAAGGCGTCCTCCGTTATCGTTGCCTGCAGTCCTTTTTTGGATGCGGCTTCGGGATAAGGATAGGTGTAGCGGGCGGGAAGAATTTCCTCCACGTATTTCTTGCCCGTTACCTCTCCGTTTTTGTCGGCCACCACGTAGCAGAACGCAAGACCGTCCCGACCGGACAGACGGCGGGAGAGGGTAAAGGAGTCCCCGGTAACACGGAGGGAGAGGGAGCAGATTTCCACTTCCTCACCCAGCGCAGGGGAGTACATGGATACCCGCAGGTTTTCTTCAAGCAGCGGTGTGTCCAGAGTGAAACGGATCTCGCTTTCGGTGGCGGTTATGTGTGTGACTGTCATTCCTTTTGTCCCTTCGGTAACGGATGTTTTCTGTATTGTAATATAATTCTTTCCCAATGTCAAGAAAAGGCGGAATTTCCCGTGCCAAAAGCCTCCCTTTGCTCCCCGAGTTTTCCGTAAAGAATTGACAATTCCGCCCGCGTCGGGTATAATGTAAAATGAAGTATTAGATGCATTTTACTGATATCGGAGAGATTGTATGACGTTTTCCAGCGCATCCTTTCTGTTTTTATTTTTGCCCGCCGTATTTCTCATGTATCTTGTATCCCCCTCTCTGCGGGTAAGAAACTGGCTGCTTGCCGCCGTCAGCGTGTTTTTCTACGCCTTCGGCGAACCCATATACGTGGTTCTTCTCTTGTTTTCCGTTCTCATGAACTACGTCTTTGCCCGCCTTGTGGACCGCACCCACAGTAAGTGGATTCTTGGTGCATCCGTTGTTTTGAATCTTCTGATGCTGGGCGTGTTCAAATATGCGGCGCTGGCTGCCGACGCGGTGAATCTGATTCCCGGGGTGTCGGTGACGGTGCCCGCCATCGCTTTGCCCATCGGCATCTCCTTCTACACGTTCCAGATCCTCTCCTACGTGGTGGACGTGTACCGTGGCGACGCCAAGGTCCAGAAAAATATTGTGGATCTTCTTCTGTATATTTCGTTTTTCCCGCAACTTATTGCCGGTCCCATCGTCAAATATCATGATATCGATCGGCAGATCGCCGATCGGACCCTTACCGCCGAGGGCTGTGCCCGGGGCGTGCGCCGATTCATTGTAGGCCTGACGAAAAAGTTGCTTCTGGCCAACGCCTGCGGCCTGATCGCCGATACGGCGTTCGGCGCGGACAATCCCGGTACGGCTCTGGCCTGGCTGGGCGCGGTGGCTTACTGTCTGCAGATCTACCACGATTTCTCCGCCTATTCCGATATGGCCATCGGTCTTGGTGCCATGTTCGGCTTTCAGATTTCCGAAAACTTCCTTTATCCCTATATGTCGGGCAGCGTGCAGGAGTTCTGGCGCCGCTGGCACATCTCCCTTTCCACCTGGTTCAAGGAGTATCTGTACATACCGCTGGGCGGTAACCGCTGCGGTCGCGCCCGCAAGCTTTTCAACAAGATTGTGGTGTTCTTTTCCACCGGCCTGTGGCACGGTGCCAGCCTCAGCTTCATTCTTTGGGGTCTGTGGCACGGCGCGTTCCTCATTCTGGAGGACTTCGTCAAGCCCAAAAGCAAAAAATGGCTGTCCGTTCTGTGGCGGCCCGTGACCCTTTTTGCCGTTCTGTTCGGATTTGTTCTCTTCCGTGCGGAATCTCTTCCGGTGGCTGTGGATTACCTGACGGCTATGTTCACCGTCGGGCCCATCACCTCCGCCTTTGCTTCCTGCGTGGAAGGATACGATCTCTTTATGCTGGCTGTGGCAGCGGTGTTCTCCTTGCCCGTGATCCCGTGGATCCGCTCCCGCCTGAGCCCCCGCACCTCCGAGATTCTTGGTTATGCCGCCGGTGCGGCGCTGTTTGCCGTCTGCGTGATCACCCTGTCCTCCACCACCTTTAATCCGTTTATCTATTTCCGCTTCTGAGGGACGAAATGAAAAAACTGTTTCCGATTCTATACTGCGGCGTGTTTTTCGCGCTGTGTCTGGCCCTTGGCCTGGGTGCCTTCTTCCTCAAAACGGACGCGGATGCGGACGGACGGGATCTGGCTCCCTTTCCCGCCTTTTGGGAGGAAGGGGCGTTCAACGCCGATTTCTTCAACGAATTTGATGCCTGGCTCACCGATCATTTTGCGGCCCGCCGCTACTTCATCAACGCTGGCAGCACGGTGAAGGAAAACGTATTCCGCACGGGCAGCGATCAGGTTATCGTGGGCGATGACGGATTCCTTTTCTATAACGAAACCACCGCCGATTACTGCGGCGAAAACCTTCTTACGCAACAGGAGATCGATGCCATCGCCGACTCCCTGAAGGAGATGGCGGATCAGGCATCCTCCTACGGTGCCAAGCTGGTGGTGGCCGTGGCTCCCAACAAAAACACCGTCTACGGGGACTATATGCCCCAGGCCTACCGGGCGGTCCGGGATAACGCCGCAGGCGTGTCCAATATGGATCTTCTGTATGCCGCTTTGGCAAAACGGGGCGTTTTGTATGCGGATCTTCGCGTTTCTTTGGCGAATGCCGAAAGCCTCACCTATCATAAGAGAGACACCCACTGGAACGGGGAAGGTGCCCGAATTGCGTACAACGCCATTCTGGACGTGCTGGAGCTGTCCCGCGACGATTTCTCCGCTTACCCGACGATCCATACAACGGATTTTTCCGGTGATCTGGACGGGATGCTCTATCCCGGAAGTGAAAAAACGGACGACAACTATATGCCGCAGTATGATTTTGATTCTGCCTTCGTGTATACGTCCGCGGGGGCTGCCCCCATGGCTATGTCGCTGACTACCCGCAGCGGCGGGGAGGGCAGTCTGCTGATCTTCCGCGATTCCTTCGGATCGGCCCTGATCCCTTATTTCTCCGCTTCTTTCCGGGACGTGCGCTACGAGCGCGCTATGCCGTACCGGATCGATCTTCTCGCACGCAATCCCGCTGACGCGGTGATTATAGAAATTGCAGAGCGGAATATTCCGCTTCTTTTGCCCGATGCCGCCCGTGTGGACGGCTGATGTCAGGAGGTATCTGTCTTGCTGAAACATATGCGGCGTGCCGCCGCGGTGCTTACCGCCGGCGCTATGCTATTGCCCCTTTGCGGATGTGCTACCCGCGCCAACGGCGGGTATTATTACGAAAACCACAGCTTCCGCAATTTCGATATCCGCTCCCTTCACGGGAACAAAGAGGACGCGTCCCTGACGGATACGTACACTCTGTCTTTGGTCTCCCGGGATAACACGGCGGCAGGATTGCCTGCCAAGGTTGCCCAGGAGGTTTTTCACCGCGCCACGGTGGCGGATAAAATGCTGAACGTGTACGTCAGCCCCACCCGCTCCTCCCGCATTGCCATGACTCTGGCCGTGGGCGAGGAGATCGAGCTGGCTTACTATAACGAGGATTTTTTGCAGATCAAAAAGGACGGCGTTCTTTTGGGATACTGCGAGGCAGGCCACGCGTACAGCGGCGTATGGGATAACTACTTCGGCTTTTTGCCCGAGGAGTCCGGTATGGCCAAAAACAAGAACAGCGAATTGGTGCCCGCCACCTCCAAACTGGTGGACGTGCGTCTGTATACGGACAAACTGATCATCAAAATGAAGCTGGCCACCAACGGCACCACCATCGGCGAGCCCTTTTATCATCGCAATCTCTGCATGCTGCAGGAGGATACGCTGATGAAACTCTTGGATGCGGTGGAGAAGTTTGAGGCGGACGGATATGCCGTCGTGATCTATGACGCCTACCGTCCCACCAGCGTACAGCAGAGATGGTTCGACGTGGTCCGCGTCCATAAATGGGTGGCGGATCCCTCCATCGGTATGGGTGGTATCCACGACCGCGGCGTGGCGGTGGATATGACGCTTATGGATCTGAAGACCGGTGTGGAACTCGATATGCCCACCGCTATGCATACGTTTACCGATGCGGCAAACCGCTGGGCAACCATGACGGCCGAGCAGAGAAAAAACGTGGATTATATGACGAAAATCATGGTGGATTGCGGATTTACCTACATCAATTCCGAGTGGTGGCATTTCCAGGATAGCCTTATCGAGAACTATCTGCCCACCGACCACCCCATCGATGATATCCCGCTCGTCTATATGGAAAGGAGCGGCTCATGAAGACAACTGTGCAAAAGAACCGGCATCCGGGCCGTGTGTTCCTGGCCAAGAGCAAAAACCGCCCCTATCTGGCTTCCTGTCCCGTACATATCGTCAATGCGGAGTTCTTTCTGGATCTGAAGCTCCAGAAGAAAGTGATGAAGCTGCGGGTGCAGAACCGGGGCGACCGGGCAGTGGCCGGTATGACGATTTATGCCCGCTATTTGGATCGGGACGGCAACGTGATCGGTGCGGATAACGGCTACATCGTTCTGAATTTTACCAATATCTACTGCGCACCCCACGAAACGACTTTGGGATCCAAAACCGTGGTCCTGCCTTACCAGGATATCAGCGGTATTGAGGCCTACGTGGGCTCTCTCACCTACGACTCGGGCAAAAAGGAGGATTTCTCCCCGGAGGATTATTCTCTGATGCCCTCCCAGGATATGCTGGAAAACCATATGGACGAAAAGTCCTTTGCTCTCCTTCGCCGCCGCTTTGGCAAGCGGTGCGTATTCGTTCCCCATATGGGAAGGGATTCCGCCTGGCTTTGCAGCTGCGGTGCGGTTTGCGGCGAGGAGGTGTGTTCCTCCTGCGGAATGAAGAAAAAGCACGCCTTCGCTCTCTCGCATACCAAGACCGTGCCGATCCTTCTCCGTCAGCTGCGGCTGCAGTACGGTGCTTTGCGTGCCGTTCCTTACGTGATTGCCGCAGGTCTGCTCGTGGGCGGTTTGGTTGTGCTCAGCCGCTATGCGGACCGGTATACGGAAGAGATTCTGCCGGAGCAGCGCTTGCGCATTACGAGAAAATATATTGAGGACAAACGGTTCAATGAAGCCCTCGGCTATTCCGTAACGAAAAATCAGTCTCTGCTTTACGAGGAGATTGTGGATGCCGCTGTGGCTTACTATTGCGAGATCGGCGATTTCGAGAATGCGGTGTCCTACGAAAAGTGTCGGGAATATCCCGCGTATGAGGCGATCTATGCTGCCGCCGCCCGTCGGTATTTGAACGACGGCGATTGGAGTGCAACGGAATATGCCCTCGGTACGGCAGATGCGGATTTGCGGGACCGGGTTCTTTGGAAAATGGCAGAGACCAAATGGAACGCACAGGAATACGATGCTGCCTGCGCCCTGGCATTGAAGATATCCGGCGAGGATGGCGTCGCTTATGCGGATTCCATTTTGTATAAGACGATTGCCTATTATCTGGAGCGATCCGACCACGAGCGGGCGGTAGCCTACATCGGCTATCTTTACGACAAGAGCAAGGTGGGTGAGGTCTGCCAGGGTATTGAGGCGGAGCTGCTCGATAAGGGTCAGTACGAGAATGCCTTTGCCGTGGCCAGCATCACGGGGGATACCGGCGTGTTCGAGGCGGCGTATTCCAAGGCCACCTCTGTCATGGTGCGCCGTTACTACGATAAATTCTTCCCCTATATGAGCGCGGAGGAAAAAATGAAGTTCCTGGCTACGCCCCTGGCTGCCGGGGACAGAGTGGTGGCCATCACCTCCCAGAATAAGGCCATCGATTCGTATCTGGGTGAATTGTGCGGCAATGCCATTTCCGTAGCCTGCGGCGGGGAATACGTGCTCGTTCTGCAAAGCGACGGCACCGTCCGTGTCTTTGGCGATAATACCTACGGACAGGGAAATTGCGACGGCATCAGCAGTGTCATATCCATTGCCGCCGGTGAGAATCATTCTTTGATTCTCCTGGCGGACGGAACCGTTCGTGCCTACGGCGATAATTCCGCCGGCCAGTGCGACGTGTCTTCCTGGCGCAACGTGATCGCCATTGCGGCGGGTGACCGCCATTCCGTGGCTCTTACCACGGAGGGAAAGGTGCTTGCCTGCGGCTCCAATGAATCCGGTCAGTGTGCCGTGACGGACTACACCGACGTGGTGGAAATTGCGGCCGGGGATTACGCGACCGCTCTTGTGTTCCGCGACGGTAACGTTGCCGTGGCGGGAAATCTGGCTCTGGATGCGCTTGCCTGCCGTGAGTGGAGTGACATCGTCCACGTCAGCGTGTCAAATGGCCATCTGCTGGCGCAGAACGGTGTGGGCCGTGTAATGTTTGCCGGCTCGGCCGAGTGGGAAAAAGCGTCTCATGTGGACGGATGGGTACGGGTACGGTATATCGCCTGCGGCGAGCGTGCCTCTTATGCCATCGATGCTAACGGACGTATATTAAGCTGTGGGGAAGATGTTCCGGATCTGAGCGGCAGCGGATGGGAGTCTTTGAAGAGATGACGTCAATTGCCGATATGAAGACAGCCGTGAAGCGTCCTTTGCGGATCGCCCTGGCGGCTTGCGGAATTTTACTGTTGCTTTTTCTTGCAGCGGGCGTTATAATACTCTCGTGCGGAGTCCGTCCTCTTTCTGCGGAGGCGGGGGACGCGATGCCCCGGGAAAAGGATTTTTTGCGTGTTCCCGCGTGGCTTCTGGCTTGTGAGACGGATCTTAGTGACGACGCGCTGCGCATGGTGGGTGAGCACTCCGTGGAGTTCTCCTTTTTGGGAATCCCGTTGCGGACCACACTGACCGTGGTGGATACCAGGCCGCCCCGTTTTACCGTGAAGGATCATGGTATCCGATTGGGCGATGCGGTGTCCTGTGAGGATTTTGTCACCGATCTCGAGGAGTACTCCGCGTATACGGCGGAGCTGCTTTTGCCGGAGAGTACGGATGCTCCCGGTGAATATCCCGTTACGGTCCGCCTGACAGATGCGGCGGGAAACCGGACGGAGCAAAGTGCTTCCTTGTTTGTTTTCGATCTGCCGCAAAGTCTTTTGCTGGAGGCAGGCATGGATGCGCGTGTATACGCGAAACAGCTGCAAAGAGTGGTGCCCGGCGCTACCTTTGCTGAGGAAGTGGAAGCATCCCTTGTGGGGAAGATTCAGACGGACGTCCTTCTGGACGGCTTCCGGATCCCGATCCTTTTGGACGTGCGAGATACACAGCCCCCGTCTGCGATTGCCTATGCATATGAATTCAAGATTCCCGCTGACGCGGAGGAAGAACCTCTGCCGACGGATTTCCTGGCGGAAATTTCCGATGCCTCGGAAATAAGCGTTTCCTACGAGGGAGTGCCCGATTTCCGCACGCCCGGCACGAGAGATCTGGTGCTGGTTTTGCGGGATGCCTGGGATAACGTATCCCGGATCGAGTGCCGTCTGACCGTCACCGACGGGGAAGACAGCGATCCCTCCGAGGAGAGCGGTCTTCCGGTGATAACCGGTGTGAAAAAGCTCACGGTGAACGTGGGTATGTGGATTTCCTACACCACCGGCGTGAGTGCCAAAGACGCAGACGGAAACCCTCTTACCGTGAAGGTGGACTCTTCTGCGGTCAAACGGAACAAGCCCGGCGAGTACCGCGTTACCTATACCGCTACGGATAAAGAGGGAAGAGTGGCTACCGTCCGCACAACGGTTACCGTGTGCGAGATCACGGATGAAATCCTTAAGCCTTACGTGGATAAGGTCCTCGGCAAGATCCTGCGGGAGGGTATGACCCAGCGGGAACAGGCCCGGGCCATCTACGACTGGATGGTTTCCAACGTGTCCTATACCGCGTATACGTACAAGGATCACTTCAGACGGGCGGCCTATTCCGGATTTGTAAACGGTCGTGGCGACTGCTACGTCTATTATGCCATGTCCCGTGCGCTGCTGGAGGGTGCCGGTATTGAGAATATGGAAATCTGCCGCGACAATCCGGCCAAGCCCCATTACTGGAATTTGGTAAACTGCGGGGACGGATGGTATCACTTCGATACCTGTCCCCATTATAAAAACTATCCCCTGGAAGCCTTCATGCTGACCGATCGGGAAGTAGAGGAGTATTCCAAAAACTGTGTGGCGGATTATTACAGCTTTGATAAATCGCTGTATCCTGCCACCCCCTAATCTGCCAATCAGAGAGGAACCGTTATGAAGAAAATTGCCGTTTTGCTTCTTTTGTGCGCCCTGGCCTTTGGGGGCTGCACCCCCGCCGAAAAGCCGAATACAGGCGACGATACCAAGCCTCCCGTATCCGATACCGGGACTCCTGCCGAATCCGAGCAGGCGTTTTCCCTCACGTACAGGGACGTGCAGCTGACCCCCGGCGTTCATCTGGATGTGGTGGCCGCCTTGGGCGAGCCGATGGATCGGGCGGAGGCGCCCAGCTGCTTGCACGACGGCAACGATACCGTGTATTTCTATGAGGATGCGGAGATCGTTACCTCTCCCTCGGCGCAGGGTGAGTTCGTGGTATCCGTAACCCTTCTTTCTCCGGCATTGGCCACGGAGGAGGGCATTACCCTCGGTGCGAATATCCGTGACGCCATCACCGCTCTCGGTGAGGCGGAGGAGGCCTTCGGCCGGTATCTGTTCACCCGTGGGAATACTACCCTCACCATGATGACGGACGACGCCGGCATCATCGTGTCCATCTCCTACGCCTTGGCGGAGTGAAATATGCAATACAAATCGGCAGAGATGTAGTCTCCCTGCCGATTTTGTGTTATAATGATGGTGAGGACAATGAATAATGAATTGCCGAAAAGAAAAAGCATTCGGCTAAAAAACTACGACTATAGTTTGCCGGGGGCATATTTTGTTACGGTATGTACAGCAAACAGGAAAAACTATCTTTGGAATGACGAATTGGATTTGCAAATATTCAGATGGGAATCCGTAGGGGCGAACTGTGTTCGCCCGCAAAACCTTCCGCTATCCAATGTTGGCCAGATTGTTGCCGAAGAATTGGAACGGTGGGACAAAACATACGAGCCGGTCTCTTTACATTCTTATGTGATTATGCCGAATCATCTGCACATAATCGTTGTGATATCGGCGGATGAAAACGGGCGACCACAGGTCGCCCCTACGTTGGATAGAATGGTCAAACAGTTCAAGGGAGCTGTTACCAAGAAGGTCGGAGAACCAATTTGGCAAAAATCTTTTATTGAACATATCATTCGCGACAGAGAGGATTATGGAGCGAGACAAAAATATATCCGCGACAATCCAATTCGGTGGTATTATGAAAGATTGAATGCAGGAGAATAATTGAAAAATGGGAGAATTATATTTGGCTGGCTACACAGTCGAGCCGATAACACTAAGTAATCTGAGCAAATACGAAGATGTATTCTATTGCAACCATGACTACTATATGATAACAGATGGACGTCCTGCCACACGGCAAGACTGTATTGATACGGTGGAGTATAGTATGGATGAAATTCCCCAAGACAACATCCTTAACATAGGCTTTTCTCATGAGGGAAATGCGGTTGCATGCCTCTTTGTAATCAAAGGGTATCCTAGGGAGGATATTTTGTATATTGGACTTTTTCTTGTTCATAACAACTATAAGCGAAAGTCTATCGGATCCCAATGTATTCAGGCGTTAATCCGTTCCCTCAAGGGGACAAACATAAAGTACGTTCGCCTATCCGTTCAGGATAACAATACCAGTGGTCTGCCTTTTTGGAAACATATGGGATTTTCAGTTATAGAGAAAACACATTGCGGAGATTTCTATAATCTAACAATGGAATATGCGCTGTAATAAAACACCCCTATAGATTGGTTGTTTCAATCTATAGGGGTATCAGCTCTATGGGTACCAGCCCTTTATCCATTTTCCTTCTCGGGGATCACCGCCTTGGCGGGATCGATCTTTCCGTGGCACCGCTCAAAATAAGCGATGTTGGTGCGGATCAGATGGAGCATCTGATTGTTCAGGGAACGGCCCTCCTTCTCGGATGCGATCAGCAGCTTCCGGTACAATTCCTCGTCGATGCGGACTTCAAAGGTGATTTTATTTTTCATTATATCTCTCCCACGCGTGATGTTTTTCTTATATTATACGCATTCCCTGTTGTCATTTGTTGAATATTGTGTTAAAATTTCCCTATAGAAATCCCGTTATCAGGAGGAGCTATGCTTTCCGTTACCTATACCGCCGCCCTCAGCGGCCTGGAAGGATATATCGTCACCGTGGAGTGCAGCGGACAGAGAAATCTGCCGGATCTGGATATCGTAGGTCTGCCGGATATGGCGGTCCGTGAAGCCCGCCAGCGGGTGAAGGCCGCCGCGGAAAGCTGCGGCATCCCCTTTCCCGATATGGAACTGGTGGTGAATTTGGCTCCCGCCAACCGCCGCAAGGAGGGCTCCGCCTTCGATGTGGCCATGCTGACCGCCATTCTCCAGTGCGGCGGCATCATCCCCCGGGATATATCTATGGAGAATTATTGCTTCATCGGCGAGTTGTCCCTGTCCGGCCACGTGCGTGAGGTCTGCGGCGTCCTCAATATGACGCTGTCCGCCTACGAGGCGGGAAAGCGGGAGATCTTCGTGCCCGTGGGCAACGTGGCGGAAGCCGCTGCCGTGGAGGGAATGACCGTGTACGGCGTGCCCAGCATCGGCGCGCTCATCGATCATTTGACGGGCAGAGAAAAGCTGACACCCGTGATCCCCCAGGCGGTGGATCTGAATGCCATTCCCGAATCCCTGGATTTTTGCGACGTGAAGGGACAGAAGCGCGTCAAGCGGGCGTTGGAGATCGCCGCGGCCGGCAATCATAACATTCTGATGATCGGCGCCCCGGGCTCGGGTAAATCCATGCTGGCGAAACGGATGCCCTCCATTTTGCCGCCCCTGACCTTCCCCGAGGCGGTGGAAACCACAAAGATCCATTCCGTGGCGGGTATGCTGGGCGACGGCGGTCTGGTGACCACCCGCCCCTTCCGCGCACCCCATCATACCATGAGCGCCGCGTCCCTGGTGGGCGGCGGCAAGATCCCCGAGCCGGGCGAGATTGCTTTGGCGTCCGGCGGAATATTGTTCCTCGATGAGCTGCCCGAGTTCTCCCGTACGGTGACGGAGAGCCTCCGTCAGCCCCTGGAGGACGGACAGGTGACCATCACCCGGGCTGCGGGACGGTTTACCTTCCCCTGTCACATTATGCTGGTGTGCGCCATGAATCCCTGCCCCTGCGGCTATTACGGAAGCGACGTACGGCAGTGCACCTGCAAGAAGGATGCCATCTCGAAATATCTGGCCAAGATATCCGGTCCCCTCTTGGACCGAATCGATATGCACGTGGAAGTGCCTTCTTTGTCCTTTGATGAGATGAGCCGCACGGAGAAGGAGGAACCCTCCGCCGCGATCCGGGAGAGGGTAGTGCGGGCCAGAGAATTTGCCGCACGCCGTTTTGCGGACGGAAATGCGGTGCCCAACGGTATGCTGACGCCGGCACAGATCCAACAAATGTGCATCCCCGACGAGGCGGGAAAGGCGATCCTCCGCCGGGCCATGGATAAGATGGGACTGTCCGCCCGGGGCTACGATCGGATTTTGCGGGTGTCCCGCACCATTGCGGATCTGGCAGGCAGTGAAGCCATCACCGCCGCCCACGTGGCGGAGGCGGTACAGCTCCGCGCCCTGGATCGGAAATACTGGTGAAAAGGAGAACCATATGTTTGCGAAAGTAATAACAGAGGATAATCGTGGATACTACTCCACAGTGTTTGGGAGTTTTGGGGATGGTTGGTACCGGTTTCTGATTACATACGACGATGCCAAAGACTGCTTTGACGCGGTGTATATGTACCGTACAGAGCCCCACATTACACGCAAGGTGTTCGTCCTTGACTGTGACGAATCCGAATGGAAAACCAGTGATGCCGTGTATCTGGAGGGGGGACTGTCCGATAAAGATGCCAAAGGCTATCCATGGCTGTTAGATAACCCGGAGTTGGTGTCCAAGATCTTTCACGGTGAAGCAGTGGATGCATCCTATAAGGCCATCGCCAAGGAAATGAATGCTGCATTGAGTGTTGGAGGGTGGAATTATGTGGAGACCGATGAGGATATAGAGAACCTCATGAGTGCCGCTTGGGGGTTTCATGATGGAATTATTCAAGGTATTTCCTATAAAACGGACACGTATGATACTTCCAGAGCAGAAGTGGTGTTCGGCGGGTGCTGGAACTGCACGGTGACTCTTGTATTTGAGGGAGACATTGTTGCACATTATGCGCGAGTGGAGCAGTCGGATATTAACATCTTTGAGTCCACCCTGTTTTTTGAGAACGGATACGTGTATTGGGTTAATTGTGTAGTGAAGTCTACCGACGAAATCTCGGAAAACTGTATCTATTTCCGTGGAAGATCCCTGAAATGGAAGATTGAAACGGAAGAATAAAACAAAAGCACCTCGTAAGAGGTGCTTTTCTGTATGAATGTATTTACTTCCATTTGCCCAGTTCTTCTTTTTGCAGTTGCGTTTCCAATTCTTTTTTCTCGCTGTTTGCTCTGTGATTCAAGGAATCCTTGTTTTTAATTCGATACACAAGGAGGCCAGCAGCAAAACTTACTAGGTAAACGATGATAGAAACTGCCTTTATGAGCGAGGAGAAGAACAATACAAAAGGAATCATTAGCGGAACGGCATACAGGAGTGCCTTCGATGCTATGAGAGACATTTCTGCCTCTTCTTTATGGGTGAACCCGGAGTGATAGGCCGTGCCGAATGCGTGCTTGGCATCGTCACTCTTGAAATATAAGGACTGGAAAATCATAATTCCAATCAGAAACAGCGGAATGAGTGAGAAGAGGGTAACAGTTATGCTTTGATGGAATATGATAGCGAGTACTACATTGGCAAGGAGCATTAGACAGAGATAAAGAATCATTATTTCTCCTCCAAGTTATTGGATGGACTGCAAAAGCCTTTTCTGCCGCATTTGGGGCATTTCACAACTCGTTTTCCGTTAAAATGCAGGCAGACCGAGAACTCATACCATTTGGGCTTAAATTCGTTTTTGCAGTCAGGGCAAATATAGGTGCGGGATGTTAAAATCAAATAGGATACAAAAAAGATGAGAAAAACAGGCAGGGCAACCCAGTACCACGGTACGTCAAAGCTGTCTCCAAACCAATTCACATTACAGGACGTGAGAAAAAACGTTAACAGAAACAAAGTAATCGTTAATACCAATTTTTTCATTTCTCCACCGCCTTTCTGTATTTATTATAGCACGCAGTCAGGCGATTGTCAATAGCAATCGCGAGAATTTTGTGGCCGATTATATTGTATTGAAAAAAGCATCCCGCGAGGGATGCTTTTTTGTTATTTTGTTTTTTTCGCTACCCGAATCGGCTTGCATGACGTGATAAACGTTATCCCGGTCATAAGGACAACGTAGGGAAGCCACACGCGGTAATAGTGCACATTGAGCGCGTGATGGAGAGAAAGCTGGGGAAGTCCGTCGCAGCCTTCATCAAAATACAAAAAGACAAACAAGGTGCAGAGGAATGCTGTCGGAGTGAGCAGCGTTATCAGGTAATCAAATTTTTTCTCCGTGGGGGACAGAGTGCCCATAAGCGCGGAGAACATGAAGAAAAGAATCAGTGTCAGTGCCTGCCACGTATCAGTATTTGTTCCCATTTTGTCCAGCGAATTGATCAGTAAGAACAGAAGAGGAAATACGACGAATGGGGCTATGTAATAGATTGCTTTCTTCACTTTACCACCGCCTTTCCGGGATAATTATAGCATAGGTTTTGTGGAGTTTCATTTATAAATATGGCCGAAGTTACGGTTCCGCGCCAAGCACAAGGCGGGTGCGTTTGGAGTATACTACCGTACCGTTTTCGAATCCCTCCGGCAGGCCGCCGCTGCCTGTCAGTTTGGTTCCGTCTGCCAGGTATATGTAGGATCGTTTCTGAGACGGATGTTCCACGCGAAAATCACCTATGTATACGATATAGTCTTTTTCGATATAGTCCGTCCAACTGGGAACAATAAGTAGGATTAGGGTAGCCAGCATAAGGCAGACAGCCAATGTGCACACGACGGTGGTAAATGCGCGGTCATCTTTGGCGCGCTTTCGGCGGTTTCTTTGCTTGCGTTCCATTCGCTTCAGTTGCTTTTGCGCGTGATTGTAGCTTTCGATTTTTTCCTGCAGTTTCTTGCGCCGTGCGGCTTTTTTCGGGTTGGGCTTTTCGTATGAGCAGGATAACAGAAATAGCATACTGCCCAACAATGCAAGCAGTAATACGGTGTAAATGATGGCAATTCCGAGAAGTTTGTATTCCGCGATGGGAATACCGAAGCTGGGGTACATTGTATCGCTATCCTCCGTGTTTATAATGATGGTATTGGCTTATGCCAATATTTGGGGCAACATAGGATCGATTTCATAATATTTCGCGTGATAAGCCAATGGAGGATTTCGTTTAGATTTTAGTATGACAACGTAAAATGTGTCCCCTATAGTAGCGGAGGAGTAAACCTCTTCTTCAACCGCGACTCTGCCAAGGCCAAAATAGAGAGAGTTTTCCTTTTCCGTGTGCCTGTAATAGCGTCGCAGTTCCACTTCTTTTTGGCAAAGCTTTTCTTCTGTGATTTGAAAGTTCCCCTTTTTTATGTTATACAAATCCATGTAATACATATAAAGGACTATGGCGATGAGAAACAGTATCAGAATCGGCATCAACACCATCGCGGCCGCCGGGGCAAGATCCGGGGATTTGAATCCGCCGGTGTAATCAAAAGGCGTACCGCTCAAGTAGTTTATCAGATGGACAGGGTAAAGAATGATGCCGACTATTATGATGACGGTTAGAAAGATAGAGAGGTTCTTTGACCTATTTAACTTCGCAAGCAGGTCTTTTTGAATATCCTGCTTTGTCAATGTTTGCTTCTTCACTTTTCCACCGCCTTTCCTATGTTTATTGTATCACACCCTTGCGGGAATGTAAAGGTAAAACTGTAGGGGAGGGGCTTGCTCCTCCCGTCACCGGCTGCCGAATAGGGATTCGTTCTTGAATTTTGCAAAGCATATCGAAACAATCATAGGAAATGCTTTGCAAAATTCTTCGGTCACCGTTCAAAAATGCTCCACCGGAGCATTTTTTCACTGCGTTCGAATCCCCAACGTCATCCGAACAAAAAACAAAAGACACCATCCGGTGGATGGTGTCTTTTATTTTGGCTGCCGAATAGGGATTCGAACCCCAACAAACAGAGTCAGAGTCTGTCGTGCTACCGTTACACAATTCGGCAATGTTCCTCGAACGCATTATAGTATA
>JBGVKV010000095.1:0-6193 GCA_045123975.1 Eubacteriales bacterium
ATTTGCCGAACGGCACAGCACCTTATTCCGCGATGCGGATGCGGCCAAGGTGTTCGTCAGTGCCTTTACGGAAAAGCATCAGCTGCTCCGTACCCAACTGGCAGAGGTGATCCTGCCGATCTGCCGCCGGGACACGGCGGAGGATGAAAAGTTCCTCGCCGAATTTGTGGCGGAATCTCTCCTTTCCTGGACGATGGCCGGAGAGGATTTTGGTCGTTTTTCCCCCGTTCTTCTGAAATTATTATAATAACAATACAAAAGGAGTCCGTTATGAGTAGTTTTGAGAATCTTCGCATCGTGGACAATTTCTATCAGACCTCTCTGTTTTTCCCGATGCCTACCGTAGTAATCAGCACCCTTTGTGAGGATGGCACCACCAATCTGGGCCCCTATTCCCTGGTACAGCCCTACTACGTGGCAGGCAAGGATTACTACGCCATGCTTCTGTGCTGCCGCAATTCCTCCAATACGGCACAGAATATTCTCCGCACCGGTAAGTGCGCCCTCAACTTCATCGACGATAAGCCGTCTACCTTCAAGGAAGCGGTGAAGCTGTCCTGGCCCGGCGATAAGCCCTCGGAAAAGATGCCCAAGTGTAATTTCAAGCTGGAGAAGAGCCTGCTGGAGGAAGAAACCGGCGAGGCAAGACCCCAGGTGCTGACGGATGCGATTGAGGTCATCGAGTGTACCTGGATGCGGGAATTGGACGGCGCCGAGCGGGATCTGCCCGGTGAGCTGAACGGATATGAGGGCCCCTACCACGATTTCAACGGCATTACCAGTAAGTTTGGTGCCCACTTCATTCTCCGTGTGGATAAGATCCTTATGAAGAAGAAGTACCGCGATGCCATCATCAACGGCGTAAAGGCCAAGGATTTCCCCGCGCTTCCCGTGGATTACGGCTACCGTGATTCCAAGAATTTCTGGTTCCACCGCAAGACGAGAATGCGTGCGGAGTTGCTTCAGATGCGCCAGGCGTCCCTGGAATCCGTCCGCTATGCGGCAGACCGTGCCGATGATAAGGTGAAGTTCACCGATGACGCGCTGATGACCATCCTTGGTGTGCCGAGGGTGTTCCTGCCTCTGGTGCTCAAGGGATGTGTGGACTGGGCCAAGGAAAACGGCGTGGAATTGATCACCGCCGAGCATATGCAGATCATCAACGACAAGCGTGCCAAAGAAAAGAACAAGAAATAAGGAGATAAAAACATGAAAGTTGTATTGGCAGGTGCCTTTGGTAATCTGGGCACCGATATTTTGAAATGCCTTTGCCGCGACGGCCACGAAGTGGTTGCCGCCGATTTGAAGGAAGTTCCCGTTGAGGGATGCGAGGGTAAGTATACCTTTGTGGCTATCGACGCCACCAAGCCGGAAACCCTGACCGGCCTTTGCGACGGTGCCGAGGTGGTTATCACCACCATGGGACTGACCGGCGCATCCACCCGGTTTACCGCCTATGATATTGACTATAAGGGCAATATGAACCTCTACGAGGAGTGCAAGCGGGCCGGCGTGAAGAAATTCAATTATGTGTCCGTTATTTCCTGCGATGAACCCGGCGCGGAAAAGGTGCCCATGCTCCACGCCAAGTATTTGGTGGAGGAGGAGATCAAGGCCCAGGATATGGACTACGTGATCTACCGTCCCACCGGTTATTTCTACGATATCGCCAAGGTGTTCAAGCCCTACGTGGATAAGGGCGAGATGCAGCTGCTCAAGGGATTCGGCCATGTGAAAGCCAATGTGGTGGATTGCCCCGATTTTGCGGAGTTCATCGTGGCGCACATGAACGATACCAACGTCACCTACAACGTGGGCGGTAAGGAAACCTATACATACGAAGAAATGGCGGCTATGTGTTTTGAGGCCGCAAAGAAGCCCCTCAAGATCAAATGGGCGCCCATCTGGCTGTTCGGCGTCCTGGCCAATCTGCCCAAGATCAAAAAGGCAGGCAAGCACGACATCATTCTGTTCTCCAAGTGGACACTGAGCCACGATCTTGTAGGTGATACCATCACCGGTGAGAAGAGCTTCGGCGAATACATCAAGAATTATTTCGGTCAGGAGGAATAAATCATGCCTTGGAGTCTTTTGGGTATTATTCTGGCGGTCTGTGCCGTTCTGTGCGCCGTCGGATTTTATAAGTTTGTTTACTTTCTGTCCATCGGTTACGGCTTTGCCGTAGCCGGCGGCGGTATCGCCATCCTCGTAATGTACTTTATCAACCCCACCCAGCTTCCTTTGTGGATCGTTTTGGCACAGGCCGCTTTGTTTGTGGCCTACGGCATCCGTCTCTCCGGATTCCTTCTGATCCGTGAGCTTAAAAATGTATCGTTCCGCAAGACCGATGTAGCTAAGGATACGCTGGCCAAGAACGGCGAGAAGAAAATGCCCGTGTTCGTTCTCGCCACCATCTGGGTGTCCGTAGCGGTTCTGTATACCGCTCAGGTGAGCCCCATGCTGTTCCGTTATGTAGGCGGATTTACGGACATTCTCGTACCCGTGATCGGCTTTTCCGTATCCGTGTTCGGATTGATTCTGGAATCTGTGGCAGACAATCAGAAGTCTGCGCAGAAGAAAGAGAATCCCAATATGGTAGCCACCAAGGGGCTGTATAAGATCGTTCGCTGCCCCAACTACTTCGGTGAGATTCTGTTCTGGACCGGTGTATTCATCAGCGGCATTACCGCATACGCTACCGTTGGCCAGTGGATCACCGCTGTGATCGCCTATATCTGCATCGTGTATATTATGTTCAACGGCGCACAGCGCTTGGAAAAGCGCCAGATGAAGCGGTACGGAGACAATGAGGAATACAACACCTATGCAAATAAGACCCCCATTATCATCCCCCTGCTTCCCATCTACCATCTGAACAAGAAATAATTTTGTAAGGAGAAATCGGAATGAAAGACTTTTCTGTGTCCATGGCACTGGTTGACTATATTCCCGTACTCTTCTTTGCCCTCGCATCCGTGATTCTGATGCGGGATCTGTACAATAAAATGAGTAAAGGGGCATTCGCCCTCTTTGCTGCCGGCACTATCGACATCACCTGCGCCGGTGCCTTGAAGGCAACCTATAAGCTGCTCTACGCTTTGGGTGTCTGCGATTTTGAAGCGCTGAATGATATGTTTTTCCCCGTCCAGTCCATCGGCTTTTTGCTGGCCGGCATCGGTATTCTGGCTATGCTGTGTCATAAGCAGTCGGGAACCGCCGCTCTCGCAATGGCACCGCCGGTGTTCAGCGGAACCTTTGTGTTCGTGGGACTGATGGTGGCGGGACTTGGCATTATGGATGCCGTGTTGTGCATTTTGTCCGCCAAGCTGAAGAAGCCCGGCCTGATCGCTTTGTTCGTGCTTTCGTTTGTCTGCTCCCTCTGTATGGGCTACCTTTCCTCCCAGGACTTCGCTGAGGCATCTATGAACTGGATCGCCGAAGGCGTCAACGTGGTAGGGCAGGGAGCACTTCTTGCCGGTGCCGTTCTGCTTCATAAAAACGGTCTGGCGGGGCTGGAACTGCGCAAGGGAGAAAGAGCATGACCGAATGGATCACTGCCCGTTTGGGAGAGAAATATCCTCTCACTTCCGTTGACGTGGGAGAATTTGCCTATCTAAAAGCCAACGGGATGACGTTCACCGTGCAGGCATTTCATGCTGACGGTTTGGGACACGTGTCCGTGATGCGGGCAAAAGGATTCTTTGGCCTCATGAAGATGGATACGCTCATCATCAACCCAACCGAGGCGGATCTGCCGCTGTATTCCTACGACCGAATCTTCGCTATGGGAAACGATACCCTCATCGTGGAGTTATATGACACTCTCCTCGGGGCCTACGATGCATCCGCCTTGGCGGTAGCCAAAGCGGAGCATACCGATCTGGCGGAGCGGGATCCGGGCGAGCACTGGTACGATTCCATCAAACTGGGGGAGAGCATTTCCAAAAAGGGAAAGAAAACACAGACGCCCCGATTGGATCAGCTGACGCAGGCTCATTTTGATGCATACTTGAACAGTCACGCCGTCCCCGTAGCAGACCGTGCGGCAAAGCAGGCGAAAGCCTCCTATTACGTGAGCGGACTTCTGGCCCGCGGCGGCCCCTCTACCGATGTGTTCAAGAAATCCTTGGGTGAGGAAACCACCGCGAAACTGTTCGAAACCGTCTTGTTTGGAACCAAATAAAGATCGGGGGCATTAGCCCCCTTTTTTGTTGTCTTGCATCTGGTGAAAGTTCGATGTATAATAAAAGCATAAACGACTTGCAAAGGAAGCGCAATATGAATCTGTACGATATATCCCAGGAGGTATTCAGCAGTGCGGTGTATCCGGGCGATCCCGCACCGAAGGCGGAATCGATCAGCCGGATGGAGTCGGGAGATCTTTACAACCTGACCGCGTTCTCTATGTGTGCCCACAACGGCACCCACGTGGATGCACCCTACCATTTTATCCCGGAGGGAAATACCGTGGAACGTATTCCTCTTAAGAAGACCGTGGGACTTTGCTACGTGGCGGAAATTGAGGGAGTTCTTGACGGTGAGGCGGCGCACCGGGTTCTTCGCCGTGCTGCCTTGGCTGTGCGGGAATCCGCCCGCCGGATTCTCCTGAAAGGGAAGGCTACCGTATCTGCCGACGCCGCCCGTGTTTTTGCCGAAAACGGTGTGGATCTGATCGGCAACGAATCCCAGACCGTGGGACCGGAGGACGCACCGATGGAGGTGCACAAAATCCTGCTGGGGGCAGATGTGGTTTTGCTGGAGGGAATCCGACTGGCGGAGGTTCCCGAGGGCGTATATTTATTGAGTGCGGCCCCCCTTGCCCTGGCGGGGGCGGACGGCGCACCGTGCCGCGCCATTCTTGCGGAATGGCCCCTTGGATAAGGAAGGAGATATACTATGAAAATTACGGTTATCAACGGAAGTCCCAAAGGGAAGTACAGCATCACCTTGCAGACGGTGCGGTATCTTTCCCTGAAATATCCTGAGCATACCTTCTCCGTATTGCATGCGGGGCAAAAGATTGCCGCTCTGGAAAAGGATTTCACGGAAGCGAAAACCATGCTGGAGGAGGCAGATGCCGTACTGTTTTCCTATCCCGTTTATACGTTTTTGGCACCGTCCCAGCTGCACAGATTTATTGCACTTGCGAAGAATAGCGGCGTTTGCCTAAAAGGAGAATACGCCACACAGATCACCACGTCCAAGCATTTTTACGATATGACTGCTCACAAGTACGTGGAGGAAAACGCGCTGGATATGGGTATGCGGTACATCCGCGGCCTGTCCGCGGATATGGAAGATCTGCTGACGGATCAGGGCAGGGAGGATGCGGAGAAATTCTTCGAGCGTTTCCTCTGGTCCGTAAAGGAAAGCGTGTATACGGTGCGTGCAGGCAATGACCGCGATTTTGTCAGTATGCCTGCCACCGCATGTGAGACAACTGCCAAAAAAGAAGACTCACTTGATATCGTGATCATTACCGACAATTCGGATGAGTGCTCCAACCTCCGGACAATGATCGACCGCTTCCGCAACGTGTTCCCCTACCGTACCCGCGTGGTCAATATTGCGGAATATCCCCTGGCGGGTGGATGCCTTGGCTGCTTCCGCTGTGCGGTGTCGGAGAAATGCGTGTACAAGGACGGATTTGATACATTTCTGCGGGAGAAGATCCAAACGGCAGATGCCATCGTGTACGCCTTTACGGTGACGGATCATTCCATGGGGCCCCGCTTCAAGATGTACGACGACCGGAATTTCTGCAACGGCCACCGTACGGTGACGGTGGGCATGCCCGTGGGCTATCTGGTGTCCGGCAACTATTCTGCGGAGAACAACCTCCGTACCGTAATCGAGGCACGGTGCGAAACGGGAGGAAACTTCCTGGCCGGTGTAGCAACGGATGAGAGGGATACGGATCGTCATATCGACGATCTGGCCAAGAGCCTTTCGTTCGCTTTGGAAACGAAGCATACCGCGCCGCAGAATTTCTGGGGTGTGGGCGGCATGAAGATCTTCCGCGATCTGATCTACCAGATGCGGGGTATGATGCGCGCCGATCATAAATTCTATAAAAAGCAGGGCATTTATGACTTCCCCCAGAAGAAGTGGCTGGAGTCATCCAAAATGTATTTGGTGGGTCTGCTTCTGTCCAATGAAAAGATCCTTTCCAAAATGGGTAATAAGATGAACG
>JBGVKV010000096.1:0-5702 GCA_045123975.1 Eubacteriales bacterium
TTGTATCTACACAAACGGCGTGTGGGACAGCGTATTTCCCGCCGATACAGCGGCTTCGTATCTGGTGGACCGGGATGATCTGCACCTGTTCGACCGGCTGTATGCGGCGGCATCCACGGTTTCCAGCGGAGAAAAAAGGGAATACTCCTATTCGGAGACATTCTCAACGGAAATGTTTTTTGTAATCACCGATGAAGTCAGTGAGGAGGCAAACACGTGATTCGCACAGAAGATAAGGTATTGGCCGAGTTTTCCCTGACGGAGGGGTGTATAGCGGTTCCCGTGGAGTTGTATCAACCAGTGGACGGTGAATTGTGCGTGACGGTGTATCCGGGACTGGAGCGCGTGACGGATGAATTTCTGCGGCTGTTTTCAGAGGATCCCTTTTCCGCTGAGGCTATCGCTTGGCTGAAAAAATGCCTGACGCCCTTTGTTGGTAAGTACGGCATGTCCCCCTCACGGGATGCGGACGTGTATTTTTTGGATTACCGAATGAGGGAGCGCCCGGCTTTGGCCAAAGAACGGATTTTGCCGGATACGGAACTGATCGACGGGCATACGGATATGTTGGGATGGAAAAACGCCACTACCCACGAATTGGAGATGGATCCCGACGATCCGGATGATGCCTGCGCTGTTTATCGGGTAGGGAATACCATCGCAGCCTACGCCGCCCTGAACGACTTTCCCGAGGAAGAGAACGTGCGGGAGATCCACGTGGAATGCGCGCCGGCGTACCGTGGAAAAGGATACGCTACGTCCTGTACCGTTTGCTTGAGTGCATTTCTTTTGGAACGCGGATACAGCGTGAAATACGTGTGCCGACATACGAATCTTGCCTCGGCCCGGGTGGCCGAGAAGGCCGGATTTACCCTGGTCGGCCGAAAATACAGTTTTGTTTGTTACCGAAACGAGGATTGAGTAAATCCTCATGGAAAGGATGAATCACTATGGCATTTGATGCCGGCATGCTCCGTTGTATCTTCCGCGAGGCAGAGGAGAAACTGAGCGGCGGAAAAATCGAGAAAATCTATATGCCACAGCGGGATATGGTGGTCTTGCAGATGAAGAACGGACGGGATGTGTACCGTTTGCTCATCAATGCGGGCGCATCCTCGCCGCGGCTTTGCATAACGGCGGAAAAAGCGGAGAATCCGGCTACCCCGCCTATGTTTTGTATGGCCTTGCGCAAGCATCTTGGCGGTGCCAAGCTGATCCGCATTGCGCAGCTGGGCTTTGAACGTGCCGCCCGGTTTACCTTTGAGGCCTACGACGAAATGGGTTTCAAAACGGAGAAGCACCTGATTGCCGAGATTATGGGCAAGTACAGCAATCTGATCCTTTGCGACCGTGAGGATAAAATGATCGGCATCCTCAAGCCGGTGGACTTTACTACCAGCCAGAAGCGGCAGCTCTTGCCGGGTATGCGGTACGAGGAGCCGCCGAAACAGGATAAGATCGATCCCATGACGGTGACGGAGCGGGAGTTCAACGATATTATGGGGGCCAGCGATCCCACCGCCGTGACGGAGAAAAAGCTTACCGCCACCTTTGCCGGAATGGCATCGGTGACGGCTCGTGAAATCGCGTTCCGCGCCGGCGGACATACCGCCGCCACCCTTGAGGAGTGCAGCCGATCTCTGTGGCGGGAGTTTTCCGTCTATCGGGATGCGGTGCAGGGAAAATCCAGTGCGCCCACGCTGATTTTGTCTTCCCAGGGCACGCCCAAGGAGTATTCCTATACGGATATTCTCCAGTACGGTGACACAGTGAAGCGTGTGTCCATGGAGAGTTTTTCCGCCCTGATCGATGCCTATTTTGCCCAGCGCAGCCACCAGGACGTGCTGCAGCAGAAGGCGTCCGATATCCTGCGCCTGCTGCATAATGCGGAAAACCGCATTGAGAAAAAAATGGCGGTGCAGACGGCGGAGTTGACGGAATGCGACAGCGGTGATACCTACAAGCTGTACGGCGATTTGATAACGGCGAATATTTACCGACTGAAAAAGGGAATGAAGGCGGCGGCGCTGGAAAATTATTATGCCGAAGATGCTGCCCCTGTGGAGATTCCCCTGGAGATCAATCTCACGCCTTCACAAAATGCTCAGAAATACTACAAAAAATATAACAAAACGAAAAGCGCCCGCATTCATCTGACAGAACAGATCGAGCAGGCGAAGGCGGAGCTGGCCTATATCCATACGGTGCAGGATGCTTTGTCCCGTGCCGAAACGGAAAAGGATCTGAGTGAGATCCGATTGGAGTTGTACCAGAGCGGGTACGCCTCCAAAATGAAGAATTTCACCTACAAAAAAACGCCCTCACCCACCTTGCTTCGTTTCGTAACGGACGACGGACGTCAGGTGCTCTGCGGTAAAAACAACGTGGCCAACGATTATCTTACCACCAAGGTGGCACAAAGATCGGATTGGTGGTTTCACGTGAAGAATCAGCCCGGCTCCCACGTGGTGCTTGCCTCCGACGGGGAGGCAGACGAGCCAACCGAGCGGGATTTCACCCAGGCGGCCATGATTGCGGCATACTATTCCAAGGTGTCCGACGGTGTGATGGTGCCCGTGGACTATACCCGCGTTCGTTACGTGAAGAAGCCCTCCGGCTCCAAACCCGGTTTTGTTACCTATACCACCAACTGGACTGCCTACGTAACCCCGGAAAAAGAAACTGTGGAACGGATGAAAGTACAATGAGAACGACGGCTATTATCTGCGAGATGAATCCACTGCATCGCGGCCACGTCTATATTCTGGGTGAGATCCGCAAGGAAGCGGAGTGCGTAATTGCCGTTATGAGCGGTAATTTCGTCCAGCGGGCGGAGTGCGCGATTCTCGACAAGTACGCCCGCGCGGAGGCACTGATCCATGCAGGGGCTGATCTGGTAGTGGAATTGCCGTTTCCGTTTTGCAGTGCGGGTGCGGAAGCCTTTGCCGCGGCAGGAACGTGGCTGGCTCACGCTATGGGGGCGGACACTCTTGCCTTCGGGGTCTGTGAGAATCGGAGTGATCTCTACGAGCGGATCGCAGATGTGCTTACCTCTTCCTCTTTTTCGCAGGATTTATCGGCAGAAAGCAAAAAGCATCCGGAATACGGAATGGCACAGATCCGTGAAAAATGCTTGCAGAAGTATTTTGACGAAGATATATCCGCTGTGCTGCGCTCTCCCAACGATATCCTTGCCATTGAGTATGTGAAAAGTATCCGCACCGCGGGGTATCCGCTTGCGATCCGACCGATTCGACGCCTGAGCGATCGGGACGATCCCCGTTTCGTGGGGGCTACTGCAATCCGTGAAAAAATGGTTCGGGGGGAGGACGTGTCCTCTCATATGCCCGGTGAATCCTTTGCGATTTTTGAAAGAGAATCCAATGCCGGACGGGTTGCCGATCCGGCCCGGTTGCGGGATATTATGTTCACCCACCTCCGCCGCCGCGGAGATGTGCCCCCCTTTGCGGAGGGTGGCGGCGGTGTTCTGGAGCGTCTTGTGCGGTGTGCCGATCAGACATCTGGCGGAGCGGAGATGCTCACGCTGGCCGCAACAAAGAAGTACACCAATGCCCGCCTTCGCCGTGCGGCTCTGTTTGATCTTCTTTCCGTTACGGAGGAGGATATAAAGCAGCTTCCGGCCTGCGCGCTTCTGTTGGCGGCCAATGGGACGGGATGCGCCCATTTGTCCGCTATCAAAAAGACAGTGCCTATCCCGATTCTGACCAAACCCTCTGATGAGAGAAGTCTGGGGCAGGAGGCACAATCCATGTATAAAAAGGCCAAGGAGGCGGATCGCCTCTATACTCTGTGCCGCAAAAACGTGCCGCCGGCCGACAGTTATCTGCGATGCACGCCGTACATTCAGTAAAGCAAAACGGAGAGAACACCCGGTTCTCTCCGTCTTTTTTGTTTTGTCAGTCCTCGATGGCTTCTCTGGAACGGAACAAAAGAGAAACGCACCAAAGACCTGCCAGTGCGATGACCGTGTAAATAATACGGCTGACAAGCGCATCCTGTCCGCCGAAGACCCACGATACAAGGTCAAACTGGAACAAGCCGACGCTGCCCCAGTTCACGGCACCTACGATGACCAGTAGCAATGCGATTCTGTCCAAAAACATAATCAAATGTTGCGAGGGGTGATCCCGCCGCTCTCCTGTCGAATCATTGTTGAACCGCAACTTCTGCGGTGAACATTCCTATCTTGTGCTGTTTGGCGGGATTTTATCAGTGGATATTTTTGGAATTTACAAGATATATTGCAGGGCATCCCTCAGATCGTCGATTACAGGATATCCGCATCCGACAAGTGCTTCGCGGCCAGAGTGACCGCCGGTATACAAAATGCAGTCCGCGCCCATAGCCCGTGCCGTATCCGCATCATGGGGCGTGTCACCGATCATGATCGCAGCGGATTGATTCTCTCCAAAGAGGCGCTTGGCTGTCTCTGCCTTTCCGCCGGCGTAAATGTTGTCCAGACCGACTACGTGGTCAAAACCGTTTTCCATCCCAAGAATCCGTAAATGCCGCATCAGCATCTCCCTCTCCGATGAGGACAGGATGATCTGGCGGATGCCTTTGTCCGCGAGTGCGCGGTGTACTTCTTTGAAGCCCGGACACAGCGTGAGGGAATTTTCTCCTGCCACAAACAGATCCACCCACTCCACCGCCAACTCTTCATAGGGTTCCTTGTCAAAATCGAATCCTGCATCCCGATAATACTCCTTTACGGGAAAGCGGAACAGTTTGTGGTATTCCTCCACAGAATCGATGGTGGGAAGTCCGCGCTTAGCGAGCATATGGTTGACACAGCGGATGCCGTGATGGACGTCATCCATCACCGTCCCGTTGAAATCCCAGAAAACGGTAGTATATTTCATAAAAAGAACTCCTTGTTATCGGAAAAGATATCCCGCACAGGAAAATCGCAAAAACACAATACACAGGACACGCCGAGGTGCATATAGTAGAGTAAATGTGATTGCGCGGAGGTTTGTATGATTGCGGATTTGTTGATTTTGCTGTTGGGTAGTCTGTCGTATCTTGTGCTGAGCGTATCACCGTCTCAAAAGTTTCCGCCTCCCTTATCCCACGAGGAGGAAAGGGAAGCCTTTGCCAAAATGCGGGCAGGGGATACGGCGGCAAGAGGCCGGCTGATTGAACATAATCTGCGGCTGGTAGCCCATATTGTGCGCAAATATTACGCATCCCAAACGGGGCAGGAGGATCTGATCTCCATCGGCACCATCGGGCTGATCAAAGCCATTGATTCCTTCAAATCCGAAAACGGTGCCCGCTTTGCCACCTACGCCGCCAAATGTATCCAAAACGAAATACTGATGCATTTCCGTGCCCAGAAGAAGACTATGTGTGAGGTGTCCATCAACGACACCATCGATATGGATCACGACGGAAATCCTCTCACATACGTGGATATCATCAAAGTGGACGATACCATCGCCGACGATATCGATGAGAAGTGGAAGATCGCCCGGGCACTCCGTTACATAAAAAACGAGCTGAACGAAAGGGAGCGGCAGATCATCACGCTCCGCTACGGTTTGGGCAATCAGCCTACGGTAACACAGCGGGAGGTGGCGCAAAAACTGGGTATATCCCGCTCTTACGTATCCCGTATCGAGAAAAACGTCCTTGCCCGTCTGAATGCTCATCTGGAGCAGGGACATGGTGAATAAACC
>JBGVKV010000097.1:0-12967 GCA_045123975.1 Eubacteriales bacterium
CCGCTGTGTGGGAGCGCTCCTTCAGCTCGGCTGCAATGTCGGTATAGCGAACGATGGGGCCGGCAATCAATTGGGGAAACAGTGCCACGTACGTGGCCAGATCGATATAGTTTCTTTGCGCTTCCGTGTCACCCCGGTATACGTCAATGACGTAACTGATGCTCTGAAAGGTGTAAAAGCTGATACCGATGGGCAATGCGATCTTCAGAAGCGGGATGGAGATGCCGAAGATTCCATTCAAATTGGCGATCATAAAGTCCGCGTATTTGAAGAATCCCAGCATTAAAAGTCCCGCACTTACGCCGACCCACAGGAAAAGACGGGCATACCGCGTGCCGCGGAATCGCTCAATGAGCAACCCCGCGGCATAGCTTACGGTTATGGACGTCAGCATCAGCAGTGTGTATTTGGGTTCACCCCAAAAGTAGAAGAACAGACTGAAGACGAGCAGGACGGCGTTTTTCAGTTTTCCGGGAGCGATATAATACAACAGAAGTACTGCCGGAAGGAAATAGAACAAAAACGGAATACTTGAGAAGAGCATATCAGCCTCCCGATGAAATCAGAAATTATTTCTCCAGCTTTTCGCCTGCGTTGCCAACAACGGAAACGAATGCGTTGTACAGAGCGTTGGTCATCTCGGAGCCGCCGAAGTCGTTACCAACCATAACCATGATAACGAGGTCGCGTGCATCGCCAACGATCATGTGGTCAGCGGAAACGCACATCCACTTGCGCATATCCATATTGTCGAAGATTTCCTGCTTGATAGCAGCCATGTCAGCGCCTTCCTTAACGCGTGCGATGCACATGGAGTAGGGCTGGGAGCCGAACATAGTCTCTGCCCATACAGCCTCAGTCAGGTTGTCGCCGTTCTGAAGACCGAAGTAGTAGTTTACAACGCCGGGATCGGCAATGTCAACAGGCATTGCGGGAGCAACGCTGAACTCGGGCATATGGATCTCGTAGATCTTGTTAACCAATTCTTCCAGAGTGCCCTCGTAGGGGGTAACGGCTTCTTCCTTCTTGCCGCAGGCAACGATGGACAGCATCATAAGGGCTGCGAGTACGATAGCGAGAATTCTTTTCATTGTGGTAGTCCTCTTTTCATTTTTTAATTTTCCGCGGAGGCGTACCAAACGCCTTCCTCGGTTTGATAACTAAGGGTAAGCTTTGCCAGGATGTTTTCATGGAAGTCCATGAACTGCGCCACAGGGGCGGCTTGATCGGTGCCTTGCGTCACGGACCAGTAAGCAATTTGTCCGGCGGACAGGGTGCCGGACTGGCCTGCGAAATGCAGGGTACCGTCCGCGTCGGGCAGAAGAAGCTTTCCTCTGCTGACAACGATGAACACGTCACACCCGAAATCCGTATCCAGCATAATGCAGTCTTCAGCCACCTGCATCGCTTCATCGGCGTTTTCGCCGGGAAGGGAAGCGCGGGCCAGACCGCTCATATAGGAGACGGTATGGGTGGTTACCGGAGAGCCAAGGGGGGATGACGGCGAGGTGGCTCTCGGCAGCGCAAGGAGTACGCAGCCAACTACAAGTGCCATACTTGCCAAAGCGGCTGCGGGACGCATCACGGAAAAGGAAAACAGATTCCGTCTTTCACGCGGTGCCAGCACTCGTGCGCGAAGATGGCGGGGAGCATGGATGCTTCTGTAGGATTCCCTGGCGGAATCAAACAGACCGTCCAGTACGTCATCACTGCGCAAATCGCGGTTGTTCACGTGTATCCTCCTTTACGTTTCAGTAAGATAGTCCCGCATCATCTCACGGGCCCGGGCAAGACGCATCTTTACCGCGGATTCGGAGAGAGTGAGGGCGGCGGCCGTTTCACGGACGCTCATTTCTTCCAGGTGATACAGAATCACCACTTCTCGATACTTGTCCGGCAGTGCCGCCACGGCATCCAGTACAGGGGATCCCGTTTCGGGTGCGGCCATCTCGGGGAGTTCATCAAAGGGTAGCCAGGCGCGTATTTTCCGCCGCCGCAAGAGATCCTTGCATTGGTTGACAGTCACGCGGATCAACCACGCTTTTTCGTGTTCCTTATCCCTGAAGGAAGGAGCGTGTTCCAAATACCGACAAAAGGCATTCTGCACAGCGTCGTCCGCGTCCGCCCGGCTTTGCAGGATGGAAACGGATACGCGGTAGAGCATATCGGCATATGTATCGTAGACCTGCTCCGGTGTGAGCTGTGGCAAATCTGTCGGCATCTCTACGGCTCCTTTCATACGTAACACGCACGGAATATGCGATAGGTCACAAAACTAAAAAAAATTTTTTCACAATCTTTATTGTACACCAAATTGGAGGAAAAAACATGGATTATTTGAAAATCTTTTTGCCAAGGGCGAAAAATATGCAAAAAATATTGACATATCGCATAGAATGCTGTATCATATGAATAGATGTTCAAGTGAATGGGGTGAAAAGATGCATCAGGAAGATAAGAATGAGTATCTGTGCGTACATGAGGATACGGTAAACCGACTGCTGGAGGAAATGCCGGCAGAGGAGGATCTGTACGATCTGGCGGAGCTGTTTAAGGTATTCGGCGATTCCACCCGTATTAAAATACTGTACGCTTTGTTCGGCGCGGAGCTTTGCGTGGGCGATCTGGCGCAGCTTCTCGGCATGTCCCAGACGGCGGTGTCCCACCAGCTGCGGGTGCTTCGTACCAATAAACTGGTTAAGGGACGCAAGGAAGGGAAGATCGTTTTCTACTCCCTTGCCGACGACCACGTCCGCACCATTCTCGGTCAGGGAATGGATCACGTGGATGAGTAACATATTGTGATAATACATAAGGAGAAAAATTATGACGAAAACATATAAGCTGCAGGATCTGGACTGCGCCAACTGCGCCCGTAAAATGGAGGATGCCATCCGTAAACTGGAGGGAGTCACGGAGGTTCACGTGAATTTCCTCACCCAGAAGATGATTCTCACCGCGGACGATGCCCGTTTTGAGGATATCGTAAAAGAAGCACTCAAGTGTATCCACCGTGTGGATCCCGATTGCCAAGTGATCAAGTAATTTATGACACGAAAACAGAAAAAGGTACTGATCCGCATTCTCATCGCGGCGGCGCTGTTTGCCGCCGCCTTCCTTGTGCCTGTGGAGGGATTTGGAAAGCTGGGATTGTTTCTTTTCCCCTATGCGGTGATCGGTTGGGATATTTTGTGGCGGGCGGCGGTGAATATCGCCCACGGTCAGGTGTTTGACGAGAATTTCCTGATGGCCTTGGCCACTGTCGGGGCATTCGCCACCGGCAGTTATGAAGAAGGCGTGGCCGTTATGCTGTTTTATCAGATCGGCGAATTGTTCCAAAGCTGTGCCGTGTCCCGCTCCCGCCGCTCCATTGCGGCGCTGATGGATATCTGTCCCGAATACGCCAACGTGGAAACGGACGGAGTCCTTACCCGGGTGGATCCCGCCGAGGTGGACGTGGGCGCAACGATCGTGGTGAAACCCGGGGAGAAGATTCCCCTGGACGGTGTGGTCGAGGAGGGCGAATCCTATCTGGACACCTCCGCTTTGACGGGCGAATCCGTTCCCCGATCGACTCGGGCGGGGGATAATGTGGTCAGCGGATGCATCAATCAGTCGGGTTTGCTGCGTATCCGGGTTACCAAGCCCTACGATCAGTCCACCGTGTCCAAAATTCTGGAATTGGTGGAAAACGCATCGTCCCGCAAAGCAAAATCCGAGAATTTCATCACCAAATTCGCCCGTTGGTACACCCCCTGCGTGGTGATCGTGGCCGTCCTTTTGGCGGTGATTCCGCCGCTGTTTGTGGGGAATTGGGCGGAGTGGATACACCGGGCGCTGATCTTTTTGGTGGTGTCCTGCCCCTGCGCTCTCGTCATCTCCGTTCCGCTCAGCTTTTTCGGAGGAATCGGCGGAGCATCCCGTGCAGGCATTCTAGTCAAGGGCGGAAACTATCTGGAGGTGCTTGCTCACGCGGATACTGTGGTGTTGGATAAAACGGGCACACTGACCCGGGGTGAATTTCGCGTCAGCGGTGTATATCCCACCGCCGTGACCGAGGACGAACTGCTTGAAATTGCCGCCTGCGGCGAGATGTATTCCAATCATCCTATTGCCCGTTCTGTCCGGGAGGCTTACGGCAAGGAACTGCATGCCGATCGTCTCCGTGCCCCGGAGGAAATCGCCGGCCGCGGTATCCGGGCCGTGGTGGACGGACAAGTGGTGTGTATAGGCAACGAACGATTTATGACGGATATCGGCGTAGTCCCCGCCGAAACGCAGGAAAGCGGCACCGTCGTCCACGTCTCCCGGGAGGGAGAATATCTTGGACATATCGTGATCCGTGACTCCTTGAAGGCAAATGCCGCCGAAGCGCTGACGGATCTGCACCGCATCGGCATCCGCCGTACGGTGATGCTGACGGGTGATACCGATGCGGCAGCCGGGCAGATTGCAGCCGCATTGGACATCGATGAGGTCCGTGCCCAGCTTTTGCCCGGGGATAAAGTGTCCTGCGTGGAATCCTTGATGGCGATCGGGCGGCGGGGAAGCGTGGTGTTCGTAGGTGACGGTATCAACGACGCCCCGGTTCTGATGCGCTCCGACGTGGGCATCGCCATGGGGGCCATGGGCTCCGATGCCGCTATCGAGGCGGCGGACGTGGTGCTGATGGACGACAATCCGGCTAAAATCCCCCTGGCGATCCGTATTGCCCGCCGTACAATGGCTATTGTGCATCAGAATATCGTGTTCGCTTTGGGCGTGAAGGGAGCGATTCTACTCCTCGGTGCTCTCGGCTATGCGGGAATGTGGGCGGCGGTGTTTGCCGACGTGGGCGTTTCCGTGATCGCCATACTGAACGCATCCCGTGCGCTCCGTATTCCTAAATAAAAGAAAAAGACTGCTGCGGCGGAACATTTTCGCCCGAACGGCAGTCTTTTACTATGCATATATGGTGGTGGTGCCGGCGGATTGCCGTCAAAATTCACAAAATGTGTATCGAGCTATTGCAATTTTTGACGATTGAGCGTATAATATACCGTGGTTAATCGTGTGCCTGCAGAAGGAGGATATGAGTATGGGAAGAATTTGCACGGAGGATTTGTTTGATCTGACCCGTTCTATTGCCGCACCGTTTTTCGTTGCGGGTGAGGAGCCCTACCGTGTGCTCTCCGGCCTGGCTGATAAAATTATCGAGTTGGGCAAGACCCTGGATGTGGAACTCTTTGATTCTCCTCAGGAAAACGTGTGGATCGCCAAGAGCGCCAAGGTGGCGCCCAGCGCCTGCATTATGCCGCCCTGTATCGTAGACGAGGGGGCGGAGATCCGTCATTGCGCCTTCATCCGCGGCAGCGCCATTGTGGGCAAAGGGGCGGTTGTGGGCAACTCCACCGAGGTGAAAAATGCCATTCTGTTTGACGGCGTGCAGATTCCTCACTTCAATTACTGCGGCGACTCCATTTTGGGTTACAAGGCCCATATGGCCGCCGGCGTGATTACCTCCAACGTGAAGAGTGACAAGACCAACGTAAGTATCCGCACCGAAGACGGTCGGATTGAAACAGGTCTTCGCAAGCTGGGCGCGCTGGTGGGCGACTGCGTGGAGATTGGCTGCAATACCGTTCTCAATCCGGGCACGGTGATCGGCCGAAATGCGACGATATATCCCTTGTCCCGTGTAAGGGGAATGATTCCCGCCGGGCATATCTATAAATCGGAAACACAGATCGTTCCGAAACAAGAAAAGTAAGAAAGGCTGAAACAGCTTTATGGGTAGAATTTTTGGTACGGACGGCGTGCGCGGCATCGCCAATACGGAATTGACTTGCGAGAGAGCTATGGCCATCGGCCGCGCGGCGGCAGCCGTGCTCACCGAGGGATGCAGCCACCGCCCGGTATTTGTCATCGGCGCGGATACCCGTCTTTCCTCCGATATGCTGATGTGCAGCGTAATGGCGGGCATTTGCTCCGTCGGCGCCGACGTGATCCGCCTGGGTACCGTGCCCACCCCCGCCGTTGCCTATCTGGTAGGCAAATACGAGGCCGACGCGGGTATTATGATCTCCGCCTCCCACAATCCTGCGGAGTTTAACGGAATCAAGATCTTCAGCGGCGACGGCTTCAAGCTGCCCGATCTTCTGGAGGAACGGATCGAGGCTCTCGTTTTGGATGATGCCTCTTCTATCCCTACGCCTGTGGGCGCCGGTCTTGGCCGTGTCCGCGCAGCGGAGAATGCATGCCGCGATTATATCGATCATATCAAGAGTACAGTGCCTCATTCCCTTACCGGTCTTCGTATTGCCGTGGACTGTGCCAACGGAAGCGCGTCCGGCACGGCGGAGACCTTGTTCCGCGAATTGGGTGCGGACGTACATATGCTGGCCGATCATCCCGACGGAATCAATATCAACGAAAACTGCGGTTCCACCCATATGGAAGCTTTGGCGCAGTACGTCCGTGAGAACGGTATGGATTGCGGCGTGGCCTTTGACGGTGACGCGGACCGCTGCCTGTGCGTAGATGAGAAGGGCAATATGGTGGACGGCGATATGATCATGTCCATCTGTGCCATGGATCTGAAGGAGCGGGGCAAGCTGAATCAAAACGCCGTGGTCGGTACGATCATGACCAATTTCGGCTTCGGCAAGTTCTGTGAGGAGTATGGTCTCCATTTCTGTGCCACCAAGGTAGGTGACCGCTTTGTGCTGGAGGAAATGCTGCAAGAGGATTATTCCTTCGGCGGCGAGCAGTCCGGCCACGTGATATTCCGTGAATACGCCACCACCGGTGACGGTCAGCTCACGGCGGCACAGCTTCTCTCTGTTATCGCTCGGACGAAAAAATCCCTGTCGGATTTGAACCGTCTGATGGTAAAATATCCCCAGCGGATGGAAAACATCCGTGTCAATGCCGACGGAAAATTGCGTTTCTATACGGATCACGCAATCAAAGCGGCTATTGACGAAGCAAAGGCATTCCTCGGTGAGACGGGACGCGTGGTCGTCCGTCCCTCCGGTACGGAGCCGCTGATCCGCGTTATGGCCGAAGGCGAAAGCGACGAAGCCATTGCCCGGGCAGTGAATATGGTGTCGGACGCCATCAAGTCCCGACTCCTGTAAGTTCTTTATGTAAGCGCAGCGCCAGACTTCCCGCACGGGAAGTTGACGAGGTGAGGAGTGATCGAAATTTCGGCGGATGCTCCTCCGGCAGAGCGAACTGCCGCATACCGGCCACAAATATGCGGGTAACCGCAAAACAAAACGTCGGTGAAAGCAATAGCGGATATTTCCGCTGAGGTGATTTATATGTGTGGAATTATTGGATTTAGCGGCGATCGGAACTGTGTTCCGATTTTGCTGGACGGTCTGGGAACGCTGGAATACCGTGGATATGACTCCGCCGGCGTAGCCGTACAGGCCGAGGACGGCATTGCCGTTTACAAAACGAAGGGAAGATTGGATGCACTTCGTGAGTTGCTCAAAACTCATCCCGAAGCGCAGGGCACTTGCGGTGTGGGACACACCCGCTGGGCTACCCACGGCGAACCCTCCGATATCAACTCTCATCCCCACGGGGCAGAGAATCTGACGCTTGTACATAACGGAATTATTGAGAATTATGCGGAACTGAAGGAAGAGCTGGAGAAGTACGGTTACACATTCCTCTCCGAAACGGATACGGAAGTAGCCGCCAAGTGGATCGATCACGTGTATAAGAAGGTCGGCGATCCCGTTAAGACGCTCTTTGAAGCCGCCAAGGATCTGCGCGGATCCTTCGCCTTCGGTGTGATGTATCACGACCGTCCCCATACCCTGTATGCGATCCGCCGCGACAGCCCCCTGATCGTGGCAAAGACGGAGAGTGCCGGCTTTATCGCGTCGGATATCCCCGCTATCCTGTCTCATACCCGCTCCTACTACCGCCCCGGTGAGGACGTGGTGGCCGTTCTGTGCGGCCCCGACGTGCACTTCTTCGAGGAAAGCGGTGCGGAGAAGGTACTTCCCCAGGAAACCGTGAACTGGGACGTGGAAGCGGCACAGAAGTGCGGCTATCCCCACTTTATGCTGAAGGAAATCCACGAGGAACCGGATGCGCTCCGCCGCACCGTTATGCCGCATCTGAAGGACGGCTTGCCCTATTTCGGCGTGCCTATGCTAGACGGCGACGGATTGAAGAACGTGGGTACCATCCATATCGTGGCTTGCGGTACCGCTATGCACGCCGGTCTTCTCGGCCGTGCGTGGATTGAGAAATTTGCCCGCATCCGCGTGGACGTGGACATCGCGTCGGAGTTCCGTTACCGCGATCCCGTTCTGGCTTCCAACGATCTGGTCGTACTGATCTCCCAGTCCGGTGAGACCGCCGATACGCTGGCGGCACTCCGTTTGGCCAAGGCCCGCGGCGTGCATACGTTGGCCATCGTAAACGTGGTAGGTTCTTCCGTTGCCCGCGAAGCGGATGACGTGATCTATACCTGGGCCGGTCCTGAGATCGCCGTAGCCAGCACGAAGGCGTATATCGTGCAGTGCGCTACCTTGCGTCTGCTGTCCTTGCGTTTGGGCTTGGTACACGGTAAGATGAGCGAGGACGATGTCCGTGCCCGCTGCATCGCTTTGTCTCAGGAAATGCCGGCTGAAATCAGCGCAACGCTCGAGCTGGCTCCCCAGCTGAACGGTATTGCCCGCCGCTTCAGGGAGCACGAGCATATCTTCTATATCGGCCGCGGTGTGGATAGCCACCTGTGCACCGAGGGCTCCCTCAAATTGAAGGAGATTTCCTACATTCACTGCGAAGCATACGCTGCCGGTGAATTGAAGCACGGCACGATCTCTCTGGTGGAAGACGGAACGCCTGTTGTAGTTGTCATTACCGAGGATTCTCTGGCGGAGAAGACCATCTCCGGTATCCGCGAGGTTCGCGCCCGCGGTGCCCACGTGGTATGCTTCTGCGCATCGGAGGTAGCGGATCATTACAGCATTCCCGCGGATGAGATCGTGCAGATTCCCGCACCGGCGGAGGATGCCCCCCTGCCTCTGATGACCTCCCTCCAGATGCTGGCGTACTACACCTCCTTCGAGATGGGTCTGGACGTAGACCGTCCCCGCAATCTGGCAAAGTCCGTAACTGTGGAATAATCAATTGAAAATGCCGCACGTGAGTGCGGCATTTTTTGCCAAAATTCGCGTGCTGACGGGCGAATTTACACTTTCGCCTTGATATAATGAAGAAAAAATGCTATACTACCTGTATGGATATCATTATTGATGAAAAGAGCGCAGGGAAGACCATTCGTGCCTTTACCGGGCAGAATCTGGGCTTTTCCTCGGCGATCTTGAAAAAACTGAAATTTTCCGAGGGCGGCATCCGTGTCAACGGAGAGTCCGTTACCGTGCGCTACGTTCTCCGTGAGGGGGACGTGCTGTCGCTGGCCATGGACGATCGGGAAGAGGACGTCAGTCCCTACATCGTTCCCGTGGATTTGCCTTTGCCGGTGGTGTTTGAGGATGACTGTGTTACCGTCATCAATAAGCCTCCGAATATGCCTTCTCACCCTTCTTTTGGACATCCCCTGGATACGGCGGCCAACGCTTTGGCCTATCGCTATCGGGAGCGCACCTACGTATTCCGTCCCGTCAATCGGCTGGATCGGGATACCAGCGGTGTGATGCTGACGGCCAATACCAAACTGGCGGCTCACCGCATGGCGCTTGCGATGCAGAAGGGGCAGATCCGCAAGGCATATATCGCCGTTACGGAGGGGATCCCACCCCAAAAAGAGGGAACTATCGACGGATATATGCACCGCGTGGCGGACAGCATCATTACCCGTGAGGTGTGTGATGAGGATGCCCCCGGCGCCCGCCGCGCCGTAACGGAGTATACGGTGCTCGGTACGTCCGATACAGGATACAGCGTGATTCTGGCGCGTCCCATTACAGGCAGAACCCACCAGATCCGTGTGCATCTGACCTCCATCGGCTGTCCGTTGGTGGGGGATACTTTGTACGGCAGGGAAGAGGGGGAAATGCCCCGCCACGCCCTCCACGCTTTTAAGACGGAATTTCCCCATCCGGCAGATGGGCGCGCTGTGTGCGTGATTGCGCCTTTGCCGGAGGACATGAAGAATTGGATCGCAGAGCATTTCGGCACGGACGTGACGGAAGTTTTGCGGGAAATGGGTATAGTATGATCAAGACCGCTTACCGAAGAATCCGCCGCTATATGCCGGCTGCCTCTCTGTGGCTGTTTGTGTCGGCTGTGCTGGCCGCCGCACTCCACGTGGGATTTGTTTTCTCCACCGCTTTTGCGGACTTCTTTAACCAGCACGTCGCATCCTTCTTCCGGGGACTGTTTGCCGGCCTTGCGGGATGGATCCCCTTTTCACTGGCAGAAACGATGATTCTGTTTGTACCGGTGCTGTTTGTTTTTGTGCTGGTCATTGCCGTTCGCCGTGCCGCTTTGGGATGGCGTCGGGCCATGTACTGCATATTCTCTCTTTTGTCTGTGATCGCATTGATCTATACCACCTTTGTGGCTACCTTTGCCGCCGGTTATCACGGCACGCCCCTCTCCCGGAAGATGGATCTGGAGCGGCGGGACGTGTCTGCTTTTGAGTTGGCGCAGACCTCGGCGGTGCTTGTTATGGGTATGCAGCAGGAGTTGGACGAGGTGATCTTCCGCTATCAGGATGCCTCTGTGATGCCGTACAGCTACAGTGAGATGTCCCGGAAACTGATGGAGTCCTACGGCCGTGTGTGCGAGGAATATCCGTTTATTCAGCGGCTCGATTCCCGCATCAAGCCGATCACTTGCAGTGAACCGATGACGTACACCCACATCTCCGGTGTCTACACCATGTTCACCGGTGAGGCAAATCTGAATGTGAACTATCCCGATTACGTTCTGCCCTATACGGCGGCCCACGAGCTGGCACACCAGCGAGGAATCGCCCGGGAGGATGAGGCCAATTTCGTGGCGTTCCTCGTTTGTATGGCGTCGGACGATCCCTATATCCGCTACAGCGGATATCTGAACATGTATGAATACGTGTCCTCGGCTTTGTATTCCGCGTCCCGTGACTACTATACGCAGATTCAGCAGGCGCTGGATCCGAGAGTCTATTACGAGCTGCGCTCGTATAACGAATTCTTCAGTAAGTATCGGGATACGGTAGTGTCCCAGGTCAGCGAATCGGTGAACAACGCCTATCTGGTGATCCAGGGCACTGAGGGTACGAAAAGCTACGGCATGGTCGTGGATCTGGCAGTAGTATATATTTTGAACAATACGGAATTTGAATAATCTATGAAAGGAGCGGAATCGATGAAGAAAAAACAGATGTCTTTGATCGCGGCGGTGCTGGTAATCAGCATTGGACTCGGCGTTTTGTTTTCTGTCCACGTTTCCGCTGCTTCTGTCCCCAGTCTGTTTCATAACGACGAAAGATGGTACAGAGATAATTCCGCCGGACTGGAAGTGATCGACGGTCTGTATTACGTTCCGGTGGATGTGTTCGGTATGTTCCGCCATATCGAGTTGACCATGGACAGCCGACGGGGCGAGTTTATGGTGTACAACCGCAATACGGGAGCGTATATATCTGTTATCTACAGCGAAAAGATCGCTACGATCAACGGTGAGGAAGAGGCCTATCTGAATCTGTATAAGCTTCACGGGGGATACTATTACGTGCCGGCGGAGTATTTCTGCACGGTGTTGTCCCTGGGATATGAGATCCGGCGCGGAAGCGGCTCGGCAGTTGGTGTCACCTTCCGTGTCCTGGACGGCAATGAAACAAAAACCTTTGAGGAGCTGCTTCAGCCCTATGAGTCCTCCATCTCCGGTTCAACGGATACGGCACCTCCCATTGTGACGGAGCCGCCGGTGACGGACACGGACGTAACGGTGCGAAGCAACTATATAACCTTCAATACGATAGAAAGCGCGTCTCTTGCGCAGATTCTTACCACCCTGGAGCAGGTGAGCGTCAAGGCCACGTTCTTTATCACCGAAGAGGAACTGTGTGATATGCCGGAAGCGGTGGTTGCCGTGTGTGCCGCCGGGCATACCGTGGCATTGCGGTGCGAAAGTGCGGACAGTGCGGAGGATTTTCTTGCGCAGATGGACCGTGCCAACGATGTTCTGTACGGAATCGCCAAGCTCCGTACCCGCATTGCCCATTTCCCGTCGGGAAAAAACCGTGAGGCATTGACGGATGAGGATTGGGAGAAAATCGCCGATGCGGGTTACGTGCTGTGGGACTGGACCTACGACGTGCCCGACAGCCAGGGATACAGCGTGCGGTATGTCATGAGTGCCTGCCGTCAGGCTGTGGCAAAAAATGAGATTAACGTGCTTCGCTTTGGGTGCAATGAAACGGCCGCACAGGTGCTGCCCGATCTTGTGTCCTATCTGATGTCGAATTCCAATTATCGGATATACCCGATTTGTGTAAGCCATGAAGAAGTTCGTTTCAGCGGAAAGTAAGGAGTGTGTTCATGGAAACTAAGAAAAAAATCCTCATTGTGGAGGACGAAAAAAACATTGCTCAGGTACTCCAGTACAATATCATCAAAGCCGGCTACGATGCCGAGATCGCCGGTGACGGCGGTGTTGGACTGGTGCGTGCGCTGAGCGGCGAATTTGATTTGATTCTTCTCGATATCATGCTTCCCGTGATGAACGGCTTCGAGGTGTGCGAGCAGATCCGTCAGAGAAGTCAGGTGCCGATCATTTTCGTTACCGCACGAGAAGAGGAAAAGGATAAAATTCTTGGTCTGGATACGGGTGCGGACGACTACGTAACGAAGCCCTTCTCCTTTAAGGAGCTTCTGTCCCGCATCCGTGCCAATATCCGCCGCAGTGCCGGAGAGACTGTCATCGAAAAGAAAACGGAAGAGTCCGCTCCGGTGACGATCGGCGATCTTAGCATCGATTGCGCCAAATATTTGGTTACCAAGGGCGGCGA
>JBGVKV010000098.1:0-2103 GCA_045123975.1 Eubacteriales bacterium
TCGACAACTTCTGCTGCCTTTTCAGGGGTCATTTTTACGTAGGTAACCTTTTCCTTATCCTTCTCGAACACCTCAACAACAGGCTCGTACTGGCAAATACCAATGCATCCGGTCTGAGTAACGGTGATGGAGTCGGACAGACCTGCCTCGGAAATAGCCTCAACGAACGCATTGAGAACGGGTCTTGCGCCGGCTGCGATACCGCAAGTAGCCATGCCGACTACAATTCTGGTTTCGCCGGTGCCTTTACGGACGGCAATCTTGTCCTGCATTTTCGCTTTGATCGCCAAGAGTTCTTCAACAGACTTCATAACTGGTGGATCCTTTCCTGATATATAAATTATTCAAATAACTGGTATTGCTCCCGCAGGCTGCCGTCGATCCACATAAGAATCTCCGGCTCACTGAGCGGAATATCCTCTCCCAGCACGGCTCGTAATTCCGCACAGGAAAGATGAACACTTCCCTTTTCGGTGGTATGGGTGAACGTAAAGTTGACATCCGGGCTTCCCTGGATCAACGTAACCACGGTACTGACGATATCGCCCAGCGGTACGAAATCAATATGATTCCGTCCAAACCGACCGTGAATCACCGTTCCGTGATCGTCAGATTCGGACTCAGGGGTCGAGCGGATCTCCACAAACCCGCCGGTCATTTCCGCCAGCATTGTGAAGAACGGGATGCCAAGTCCCACCTTTCGGGTAGTTCTTGTGGTAAAGAATGGGTCTCGTAGTTTTGCCACCTGCTCTGCTGACATTCCGCAGCCGTTATCGGTAACGGTAAAGTCAAGCCAATCGCCGGATTCGGATATCTCCACTGAAACTGTATCGGCTTTGGCGCGAACAGAGTTCATCGTGATATCAAGAACATACAGAGAAAAATCTTCCATTACACTTCCTCCATCTTCACACGCCTCGCAGATATTCGAACAGTTTTTCCGTAACGAAACGTGAGGAATATGGCTCATCCTCCAAAAGGAAACTGTTTTCCGCTTCGGAGATGGCACCAAGCTCATGCGCGTCGGAGGAAACGACGTGTCGCAAATCCTTAAGATGCGGGTATTTTTCTTGATATTCCGAAAGAGTTAATGCGTCATGCAGCTCAAATGCCGCAAATTTCGGATCACTTGGAAATCCGCCCAACACAGCTACCATGCCGTTGGACGGGCGGTCGATGTGAGCGGGATAGGCGATCCCACCACACTGATCGGCAAGGTGAACGGCTTCTTCTATGGAGATAGTCGTTGCATTGATCAAAAGATCATCTTCCTCACCGAGAACCGTGTCCTCAGCATCCATAATGAGTTGATTTCCAAAGATTGCGGGCTTATTTTTGATGCGTATGCGTCTGCCATCCACAATGTCTTGAAAGGCTGATGCTGCATCCAGGGTGGGAAACAGACAGATGATATGTACATCCTCCGACGTGGTAAGCTCCATGCCGGCGATCGGGATCAAACCGTATGCACGGGCTGCCTCGAAGAACGCGGGACAGTTCCGTGTGGTATTATGATCCGTCAGGGCCACGATCTGCAATCCATTCAGTGCCGCCATACCGGCGATATTGGCCGGGGTGGCATCGTCCTCCGCACAGGGCGAAAGACAGGAGTGAATATGAAGATCATAGAAGTAACGATTCATTCGTTTCCTTCCGCACAACGGGAAATAATGGCACAAAGATCATAGACACTTTCCTTAGCGGAATAAATGGCTATTCCCTTCGCATTGGCAGCCTCGTACACTTCCTGTGTCAGGGAAACACTCTCTGCCAGGATAACGGCAGCGGCCTCGGTCAGGCTGGCAACAGCAACCACGTTTACGTTGTTCATAATCGTGATCCACAGATTGTCCGCCTGGACGCGGCTCATGGCGCGGCTGAGTAAGTCACCCGCATAGACGCCGTTAAAGGCGTCTGCCTCCGGTCCGCAAAGGTGTTTTAGTGTTACTGCCTTGGATAGATCAGAAAGATGCATATCATCACCCCGAAATTACGCATATAGGATTTAGGTCTTTTTGTAATTGAGCGGCTTCAATGCTTCCTCGGCCGCCTTTTCTTTATGCTGCTCCAGATAATCGTGCAACAGTGCCCGCATGATTACCG
>JBGVKV010000099.1:0-5046 GCA_045123975.1 Eubacteriales bacterium
GAACCATCCGTATTCCCGTGCATATGGTGGAGACGATCCATAAGGTATCCCGTGTGTCCCGCCAGCTGCTGCAGGAGAGAGGTCACGAGGCCTCCGCAGACGAGATCGCCGAGGTGATCGGTATGAGCCCCGAAAAGGTTCGTGAGATTATGAAGATCGCTCAGGATCCCGTGTCCTTGGAAACACCTATCGGTGAGGAAGAGGACAGCCATCTCGGTGACTTCATTCCCGACGACGATTCCCCCGCTCCGGCAGATGCGGCCTCCTATGCGCTTCTGCGCGAACAACTCAGCGAGGTGCTGCATACTTTGACTCCCCGTGAAGAGCATGTTCTGAAGCTTCGCTTCGGTTTGGACGACGGCAGAACCAGAACTTTGGAGGAAGTGGGTAAGGAATTCAACATTACCCGTGAGCGTATCCGCCAGATCGAGGCTAAGGCTCTCCGTAAGCTGCGCCATCCCAGCCGTTCCAAGCGACTGAAGGATTACCTGGATTGATTTCGTGCTTCTGTGCGGATTCTTTTGGTGAATCCGTACAGTTTGCTGCTTTGGCTATTGGTGCATCTTACCAAAACCAAGGTTGGAATCAACAAAACCGCGTTTCCAAATTCGTTGATTTAACACAAATAATATGCACGATGTGTGAATGAGTGCCGCGAGATCGGTGTGCCGATACCCCTTTGGGGGTGAAATATCGCTTGACATTCGAAGCGAAATCGTGTACAATATTTTAAGATTGAGGGGCATTTTTTTGCCTGCGCGAAGTTATTTAGGAGGATCCCTTGAAATGAAAAGAAAGCTTGTATGTCTCTTGTTGGCGTTTGCAACCGTTTTTTCCTGCCTTGCATTTGCCGGCTGCTCCAAAGGAGCCGGAGATAAGACGGTAGACGGCACTACAACGGACACGGCGTCCCTTACTACGGTTACGTTGACTTTGTGGCTCCCCACCGATGAGGACACCACGGAGGAGGCTATTCTCGCCGTACAGGAAGCTATCAATAAAATCACCAAGTCCAAATTTGAGACCGCTATCGAGCTGCACGCTATCCCTCGCGATGAGTACGCTGCAGCCATCGATGCGCGTATCACTGAGATAGAAGACCATATCGCCTTCGAGGAAGAAGAAGCCAAGCGCAAGAGAGAAGAAGCAAAATCTCTGGCAGCGCAGGGCATCACTACCGCACCCGAGACCACTGCACCCGAAACCACCGCTCCCGAGGGAGAGGAAACCTACGTGAACGATATCGGTATGCAGATCCTCAAATATCCTGAGGTAGGCGAATACCAGATGGATATTTTCCTCGTTCAGGGATATGATAACTACGTTTCGTATATTGACCGCGAAGCACTGGCTGAATTGGACGAAGAGCTGGTCGGCGATGCAAAGATTCTGCGTCAGTATATTTATCCCACGTTCCTTTCCAGCGCGAAGTATGACGGTATTACATACGCTATTCCCAACAACCACGCTGTTGGCGAGTTCCAGTACCTGCTGATCAACAAGCGTCTGGTGGAGGAGCTTTATTGGAATCCTGCCGATCTTAAGACTCTTCTGAGATGTAAGGACTTCATTCTGGACGTGAAAGCACGCACGGACGTTGTTCCGTTCCTGGCACCCGATGATCTCAGCGGTATGCGCTTCTGGTCGGATGACGGATCCTTCTCCGTAATCACCTCCCAGATTCCTTCCACGCACAACCTCCTTACCTACTGCCCTCCCAGAAGCACTCTCGGTACCAAGGCCTATACGGATCTTGTGTACTTTATGAAGGTCATGGAAGAGAACAACTGTGTGGTTACCGATCCTTCCTCTGTTGAGGAGTTCGGCGTGGCCGTTCTTTCGGGCGATCCTTCCATCGCAGCGAAGTATGAGGATGAGTATTACGTTTCCGTATACCAGACTCCCTCCTTCGGCTTTGATGACGTATACGGCAACATGTTTGCTGTAAGCAGCTATACCAAGAACGTAAACCGTTCCATGGAGATCATCACTGCACTGAATACCGATCCTGAATTGCGCACCATTCTTCAGTACGGTGTGGAAGACAAGCACTGGAAGGTTAATGAAGAAAATCCCGACGTGATCGACGTGATCAGTGACGATTACAAGATGAACATTCTTGAGACCGGTAACGTCTATATGACCTATCCCGCAGCCGGCGTATCCAAGGACGTTTGGGAGTACAGCAAGACCCAGAACCTGGCCAGCCAGGTATCTCCTTACTTCGGATTTAATCTTGCTGACTGTGACACAACTGAGATTGATGAGTATCTGGTACAGTTGGAGCAGTATTCCAAGGATATTTACGATCGCATTGAAGCTATGAGCGCACAGGAATTCTCCGACAACCTGTCTGCTTTGAGAAAAGAAGTGAATTCTAACGAGGTAGTTCTCCGACTGCTGAGCCAGGAAGACTCTGTCAGCCTTTACTCCCTGTATTTTGACTTCTTTACCGATAATGGCGGTACCCTTGAAGACTAAGATTTCAAAAAGAGTCCGGTTTTCCGGACTCTTTTTTTGCGTTTTTTGTCCGTAAATGTAAATATTTTGTTAATATCAAAAAATGCATTGCATTATTATATTTATTATGGTATAATACCAAAGCATGTGCGGAAATCGCACATAGCACACACACGCTTGTGACGGCGCCTGACGGTGCTGCGCGGTAAAGATAAAGTTTACCGATGCCAATGGCTGCAGTTCAGACGCTTTCGCGTGGCGGAAAATAACCGTAAGGAGAAAAAATCATGGCAATTGTAAGCATTAAGCAGCTTCTGGAAGCCGGTGTACACTTCGGTCACCACACCAGACGCTGGAACCCCAAGATGGCAGAGTACATCTTCACCGAGCGTAACGGCATCTACATCATCGACCTGCAGAAGACCATCAAGAAGTTTGAAGAGGCGTACATGTACGTCCGCGACGTTGCTGCTCAGGGCGGCACCGTTCTGTTCGTTGGCACCAAGAAGCAGGCTGCTGACGCTATCCGCGAAGAGGCAGAGCGCTGCGGTATGTACTATGTAAACGTACGTTGGCTCGGCGGTATGCTGACCAACTACAAGACCATTCGTCAGAGCATCAACCGTCTGAACTCGCTGGAGAAGATGCAGGAGGACGGCACTTTCGATATGCTTCCTAAGAAGGAAGTTGCACAGCTGCAGAAGGAAATGTACAACCTGGAGAAGAATCTGGGCGGTATCAAGAACATGCAGGGCATTCCTTCCGCTATCTTCATCGTTGACCCCCGCAAGGAGCACAACGCTGTTCTGGAAGCAAAGAAGCTGGGCATTCCCGTTGTTGCTATCGTGGATACCAACTGCGATCCCGACGATGCTGACTACATCATTCCCGGTAACGATGACGCAATCCGCGCTATCCGTCTGATCTCCTCTGTTCTCGCTGACGCTGTTATCGAGGGCAAGCAGGGTGAGCAGCTCACCGAGGGTGAGGCAGCTGAGGCTGAAGCGACCGAAGACGCTAACAACTAATCTGTTTATTTACGGAGGATATATAAAATGGCAGCTATTACCGCAAAAATGGTAGCCGATCTCCGCGCGCAGACCGGCTGCGGCATGATGGAGTGCAAGAAGGCACTCACCGCTTCCAATGGTGACTTCGATGAGGCCGTAAAGGTTCTCCGCGAGAAGGGTCTGGCTGTTGCCGCTAAGAAGGCAACCCGTATCGCTTCCGAGGGCGTTGTTGATATTATGCTCTCCGAGGATGGCAAGACCGCCGCTATGATCGAAGTAAATGCTGAGACCGACTTCGTAGCTAAGAATGAGAAGTTCCAGGAGTTCGTTCGCGGCCTTCTGAAGACTATCATCGCTCACAGACCTGCAGACGTTGCAGCTCTGAACACCCTGCCTTATCCGGATTCCGACTTTACCGTTGAGGGCAAGCTGAAGGACATGATCTTCACCATCGGTGAGAACATGAACATCCGCCGCTTCCTCATCGTGGACGGTATCCTGAGCACCTACATCCACGGTAAGGGCACTACCGGTGTTATCATCAACTTCGAGGCTGATGACGTTTGCGCAAGCAACCCCGGCTTTGCTGAGTTCGCAAAGAATATCGCACTGCAGGTTGCTGCAATGCCCGTTCTGTACCTGAACAAGGAGTCCGTTCCCGCCGCTGATCTGGAAGCTGAGAAGCAGATCCAGCTCACTATGATGAAGAACGATCCCAAGAACGCAAACAAGCCCGAGAGCATCCTCGAGAAGATGATCATGGGTAAGATGAACAAGTTCTACGAGAAGAACTGCCTGACCGAGCAGTCCTACGTTAAGGACGACAACCTTTCCGTTGCACAGTACGTTGCTGCAACCGCTAAGGAGTTCGGCGGCAATATCTCCATCAAGGGCTTCTCCATCTATGAGAGAGGCGAAGGCCTTGAGAAGAAGGAAGACAATTTCGCTGAAGAAATTGCCAGCATGATGAAGAACTAATTGCCTGAAACCCGTCGGCATAAAAATGCCGACGGGTTTTTTGCGAATTTACAGAAGTATATTTACAAATCCGTTATTTTAGGGTAAAATATATACGTTATATTATGTAAGGAGGCACATATATGCCCACACCCGTTTACCGCCGCGTTTTGTTGAAACTGTCCGGCGAAGCCTTGAAAAATGATGCTCCATCCATTTTGGATTTTTCTTATATGGACACCGTGGTTGAGCAGATCAAAGACTGCGTTAATTCCGGCGTGCAGGTTGCCATTGTTATCGGTGCCGGAAACATCTGGCGCGGCGCAAGAGGAACGGATGTGAACCGTACTCGCGCTGATCATATGGGTATGCTGGCCACCGTAATCAATTCCATTGGCATGAAGGACGCTTTGGTCCGTGCAGGACTGGATGCCCACGTTATGACACCCGTTATGATGGAGACCTTCACGGAGCCTTACCTTTGCGATAAGGCTGTGGAGTATCTGGAAAAGGGAAGTGTGGTTATTCTGGCAGGCGGATCCGGCGCCCCCTTCTTCTCCACCGATACGGCGGCTGTGCTTCGCGCGGCAGAGATCGGTGCCGATGTAACCCTGATGGC
>JBGVKV010000100.1:0-11778 GCA_045123975.1 Eubacteriales bacterium
AACGGGCGACCATTGGTCGCCCCTACAAAATCCGGCAGAGATATTGTTTTCTCTGCCGATTTTTGTTATAATGGGACTAACAAAAGCCTCCCTTGTGTAAAGGGAGGTGGCAGCCGAAGGCTGACGGAGGGATTGTAAAAATTTCAACAGCATTAGAAAACAATCCCTCAGTCGCTAACGCGACAGCTCCCTTTACACAAGGGAGCCTTTGGATATGTGCAACCTTAGGGGTATGGGCTTTGCCCGAAGCCTTTGTAATACAAAGGCGAAACTGGCGATAAAACAGAACGATAAATAAGAATTTGATGAACGGAGAAAAGAATAATGAATAACAGTGTATCAAATTGGATTGATAAAATTTTGGATCAAGAAATTCCCAATACTGTTGTAGCTTTTTGCCTTAATCTTTATGAGGAATCCGATGGAAGCTGGGCAATGGAATTGGTTGGAACAGAACGCTTTGACCTTGAAGACGAGGACTGGGCATGCAATGAATTGACCGATTTTGGATCACGAGAGTGTTTGTATAATTGGGAAATGGAGTGTGAATGGGACGAAGCTTTAGAATATATGGTTAAAGAATTAAGCCAATATTTGGAAAATGGCAAATATGCAGAATTGCTGAAATCAAAAGATGGTGTTGGCGTTGGATTTGTAGATGGGAATATCGAAATTTTACACACTAAATAAATAACGAACCCCCGATGGATTTTTTAAAATCTATCGGGGATTATTATTTGTTTTCTGCGAGTCAAATTCACATCTGAAGGCAACCTTCCTTATGAGAACCTGCGCTTTGCCGTGCTCTTTTTGTTGTGAATTAGATGCCGTTCTTGGAGCGCTCGATGTGCTCGATCTCGGACTCGTTGATGGTGCAAACGCGGCCGGGGATGGGCAGGATCTTCTGGCTGATAACGTCGATGATGCCGTCAGCCTGCGGGAAGAAGAACTTCTCCAGCTCGAATGCAGGGGTGATCCAGTTGCGGGAACCGAATACAACCGGCGGAGCATCCAGGTAATCGAATGCCATCTCAGCGATGTTGGAAGCCATATCGCGCATTACGGAGTTGCGGTCAACTGCGTCACCAACGATGATGATGCGGCCGGTCTTCTTAACGCTCTCCAGAACCTTCTCATAGTTGAAGGGAACGATGGAGCGGGTGTCGATAACCTCAGCGGAGATACCGTACTCATCCTGCAGCTTCTGAGCTGCTTCCATAGCGCGGTACAGAACCGCACCGATGGTCAGAATGGTTACGTCGGAACCTACGCGCTTAACATCGGGCTCGCCGAAGGGAACTTCGTAGTACTCGGTAGGAACGCCTTCCTTGTGGAATTCTTCGCCCTTATCGTAGATACGCTGGGATTCGAAGAAGATAACGGGGTCAGTGCCGGCCAGAGCCGCATTCATCAGACCCTTAGCATCGTAAGGAGTGGAGGGGAAGCATACCTTCAAACCGGGAATGTGTGCGGTCAGTGCGGTCCAGTCCTGAGAGTGCTGAGCACCGTACTTGGAACCAACGGATACACGGATAACCACAGGCATCTTCAGAATGCCGGCGGACATGGACTGCCACTTGGACAGCTGGTTGAAGATTTCATCGCCTGCACAGCCGATGAAGTCGGCGTACATCAATTCAACGATAGCGCGGCCGCCTGCCATTGCGTAACCAACGGCGGAACCAACGATAGCGGACTCGGAAATAGGAGCATTGAAGAAGCGGTGGTAAGGCAGAGCCTCGGTCAGACCGCGGTATACAGCGAATGCGCCGCCCCAGTCACGGTTATCCTCACCGTATGCAATGGTGGTGGGATCTTCGTAGAACTTGTCGAGGATGGACTCGAAGATAGCGTCACGAACGCCGAACAGCTTGATCTTCGGAATGGGAGCACCTTTCTCATCGTAAGCATAACGAGCCTTGGTGGCCAGCTGCTTCACGCGAGGATTCTCTTCCTTGGGCATGAGAACGTCAGGCTCGCGGCCGGGTTCCATGGAAGGAGTATGGGTGTTGGAGAGCATGAGGGAGGACAGAATAGCGGGATCCTTGTCCATATCCATGCGGGGAGACAGAGTGTCGTCGATCGCCAGGGTGCAGATCTTCATCATGCGGCGAACGATCTCTTCCTCGATAGCAGCGAACTCTTCGTCGGTAGCGATGCCGCCCTCAACCATCTTCTTGCGGTAAGCAGCGATGGGGCAAGCTTCCTTCCAGGCTTCGATCTCTTCCTGGGTACGGTAGGTGGAGGAGTCGGAGGGGGAGTGGCCGCTGATACGGTAGGTAGCAACTTCCAGAAGAGCAGGGCCCTTACCTGCAAGCAGCAGTTCCTTCTTACGGGTGGTAGCGTCGATAACAGCCAGAGGATCGTAGCCGTTTACGCGCTCAGCATGGAGCTGGGTTGCGGAGAAGCCGGCACCCAGACGGGCAGGCATATCGAAGCCCATGGTCTCGCCCTGGGTCTGACCGCCCATGCCGTAGAAGTTGTTGAATACGTTGAACAGGATCGGCATACCCTCGTCGGAGTACTTGCCGTCCATGCCCCACAGCTCGGTGATCTGACGCATGCTTGCCATATTGAAGGCCTCAAGCACAGGACCGCGGCCCAGTGCACCGTCGCCGGAGTTGGCAACTACGATGCCTTTCTTGTGGTTAGCGCGCTTATACAGAGCAGCACCCAGTGCAACGGGAGCTGCACCGCCAACGATTGCGTTGTTCGGGAAAATACCGAAAGGAATGAAGAATGCGTGCATGGATCCGCCCAGACCGCGGTTGAAGCCGGTGGTGCGTGCGAATACCTCTGCCAGTGCGCCGTAAAGCAGGAAGTCGATAGCCAGGTCGCGAACGTCGCCCTGCTTCTCCTGCTTGCCCTCAACAACCTTCAGGATGGCACCGCCGAAGAATTCCTTCATGATGTCATACAGCTCTTCCTCAGTCAGCTTGTGAATGGAGGACAGACCCTTTGCGATGATCTCGCCGTGGCTACGGTGAGAACCGAAGGTGAAGTCGTTGATGTCCAGGCAGTAAGCCTCACCTACGGCGGAAGCTTCCTGACCGATGGACAGGTGAGCCGGGCCGGGGTTGTTGTACTTGATGCCGTTGTATTCGCTCTTGACCTTGATGTCGTTGAGCATGGACTCGAACTCACGGATGATTCTCATATCGCGATAGATGCGGAGGAAATCATCCTTGGTGTAAATTTTCTTTTCCTGAGCAAGAGTTTTCTTGTACTGGCAGACCGGGATATCATTGAAAGAGATAAAACCGGGCTGGAAAACTTTGCCGGGATCCACGTATTGACTCTTAGGCATAACGTTTACTCCTTATATAAAATATAGAATAATCAGATAGAGAACATTTCCTCGCGGATAACTTCGCAAACGGTGGGATGGGGGAATACCAGCTTGCGTACGTCGTCCACGCGTTCCTTCTTGGCAACCATGGCGGCCGCACCGTAGATGATCTCGGATGCGTAGGAGCCGATCATGTGTACGCCAACGATCTCGCGGTGCTCGCCAACGATGATCTTAACGATACCGTCGCCGCCTTCGTTTTCAGCGATGTAACGGCCGCTGTAGCGGAGGCTGATGGTGTGATCGGTAACCTTCATGCCGGCCTTTTCAGCGGACTCTTTGGTCTCACCGACGGTGCCGACTTCAGGATTGGTGTAGATAACGGCAGGGATGGCGCGGTAGTCCACGCGGTCCTTCTTGCCAAGCATGTTGTTGATGGCAACCTCGCCTTCACGGTAAGCGGTGTGAGCCAGCATGCTCTTGCCGTTTACATCACCGGCTGCCCAGATTCCGGGAACAGAGGTGCGGGAGCATTCATCGGTAACGATTGCGCCGCGCTCCATCAGAACGCCAACGGTTTCCAGACCGATACCGGCGGTGCGGGCACGTCTGCCTACGCTGACCAGAACCAGATCGCAAGCAAGGGATTCCTTCTTGCCGTTCAGCTCGTACTCAACGGTGCCGTTGCCGGCCTTGCCGTTGATGGCAGCAACCTTGGCACCGAGAAGGAACTTTACGCCGCGCTTGGCGTAATTCTTCTGCAGAATGCCGGAGATCTCGCGGTCGGTAGGACCGGCGATCTTGTCCATCATTTCCACAACGGTAACCTCAGCGCCGATGGAGTTGAAGTAGGAAGCCATCTCCAGACCGATAACGCCGCCGCCCACAACAACGATGTGCTTGGGAGGAGTGCGGAGATCCAGGATCTCACGGTTGGTAACAGCGAAGCCTGCCTCAACGGATTCCTTAAGACCGGGAATCGGAGGAACGGCAGCGGAAGAACCGGTGCAGATCAGCAGCTTGGTAGCATTATAGCTCTCGCCGTTGCAGGCAACGGTAAAGCCTTCCGCGGATTTGCCGGTGATAGCGGCGGTGCCGTTTACAACGGTAACGCCGGCGCCCTTCATCTTGGCACCTACGCCGGAAACCAGGGTGTGTACCACTTTGTTCTTGCGGTCAATAACCTTGGAGTGATCCAGAGAAGCACCGGTCACGGTAACGCCGTAAGCCTCGCCGTGGTGCGCGTAGTCCAGGATCTTCGCGGAGTAGAGAAGGGTCTTGGTGGGAATGCAGCCTTCGTTCAGACATACGCCACCCAGTGCGCGCTCCTCGAACAGAAGGGTCTTCATGCCGCTGTGTGCGGCACGTTCAGCGGCGTTATAACCAGCGGGGCCGCCGCCCATAACGATCAGATCGTAAGTCATTTGTGTCCTCCTTATTTCGCCAGAAGCAGGCCGAAGTTCTCAAGTGCACGGCACAGATCGGACAGGAAGCGGGCTGCGGGAGCACCGTCTACTGCGCGATGGTCGAAGGTGAGGGACAGGCCCATAGCAGGGTAGGTGGTTCCGTCTGCCTTCAGGCGGTAGGTGATAGCGCAAACGCCCAGAATAGCGGTCTGCGGAGGATTTACAACGGGAGTGAAGCTCTCGATGCCGAGGGAACCCAGGTTGGTTACGGTGAAGCTGCCGCCGGACATCTCATCAGGAGTCAGCTTGCCGTCGCGAGCCTTAGCCGCTGCGGACTTCGCATAAGCGGACAGGTCGGTGAGGGACATCTTCTCGGAAGCGAAGAGGGTGGGAACAAGCAGACCGCGCTCGGTATCCACAGCGAGACCGATATTGGCGTGCTTGAACTTGCGGAACTTATCGTCAACCAGATTTGCGTTGATTTCGGGATAGTTCAGAAGGGTACGGGATACGGCGAAGAGCACCATATCGTTGAGGGAGATCTTGCCCAGGCCGAGAGCCTCGCCGCTTGCCTTCAGGGAAGCGCGGAAGTTCATCAGGGCGGTAGCATCGAAGGATGCGTTCAGAGTCAGCTGAGCCATCTCGGACAGAGATGCATGCATCTGACGGGCAATTACGCGGCGAACGCCGGACATAGGCTCCTCGTCGTAGGCACGAACGTCGTCGGCAACAACTGCGGCGGTCTTAGTCTCAACAGCCTCTTCGGCAGCTTCTTCGGTAACAACGGGATTGCCTGCGAGGAATGCTTCAACAGCGGCAACGTTAGCAACGTAGCCTGCATCCAGTGCGGCATTGATGTCGCGCTCGATGATGCGTCCGTGAGGGCCGGTGGGAGCAACCTTTGTCATGTCTACGCCGGTCTGGAGTGCCAGATTCTTTGCGCGGGGAGAGATGCGGATGAGCTCGCCTGCTTCTACAGGTGCTGCGGTAACAACGGGAGCGGCTGCAGCCTTAACCTCTTCAGCGGCTGAGGGAGCCTCTGCTGCTGTCTCCTCTGCGGGTGCGGATGCAACCAGAGCGGAGATATCTTCTCCGGCTTCGCCGACGATGCATACGTTTTCCAGACAAGGAACTACGTCGCCCTCCTCGAACAGGATTGCAAGCAGCGTACCGCTTACTTGTGCGGCCTCATCGAAAGCGGACTTGTCAGTCTCATAGGAGAACAGAAGATCGCCTACAGCGACGGTGTCTCCGACTTTCTTGTGCCATGTGGTGATAATGCAGCTTTCTACGCTTTGTCCCTGGCGGGGCATAATCACGGACTGTGCCATATGAATCTTTCCTTTCGTTGTGTATATATCGGAACCGGCAAAAGCCGGCAGCCATCAAAAATTATTCTTTTGTGACATCAATGATGCGTCCGCCGTGGCGGTGAATCTGCTCCGTGATGTCGTCGGGCAGGGGGGTATCGGTAATAATGATATGCACCTGATCCAGGTGGCAGAAAGTGTAGGGCAGGCTCTTGTCGATCTTGGAGGAGTCCAGAAGAAGAACGACCAGGCGAGCTTTCTCCACGACGACACGCTTCAGCTCGCACTCGCTGTAGTTACCGCCGGTAAATCCGCTCTTCAGGGACAAGCCGGAGGGGGAGAGAAACGCGATGTCAATGTTTACATCGGACAGAAAGCGCATAGCGTGCATACCGGTGACCGTCTGATAGTCCCGATCCAGCTTGCCTCCTACGATGTTTACGATAGGCAATCCGATCTTGCACAATTCCAGTGCTGCCATCGGATTGGTCGTGGTGAATGTGAACCGTTCGTTGGGAACGTGGGGAACCATACGCTGCAAGGTGGAGCCGGAATCGATAAAGATGGATCGGCCGGTTTCCAGAAACTCTGCCGCGCGGCTCGCGATGAGATCCTTGGATGCAACGTTTTCCTGCATACGCGTGGTAATCGCATCATCCTTGGAAGTGGTGATGAATTTGGTGGAACGGGCGCCCCCGCGCACCTTGATGGCATCACCGGCTTGCTCAAAGTACTCAATATCACGTCGGATAGTCATGCCGGAGACGTTGGGGAACATTGCTTCCAGTTCCTTTATGGATACAAACGGCTTTTCCGCGAGAAGCGTCCGGATCTGTTCTCGTCTTTCGTTATACATGTGTATATTTCCTTTCCGATGTGAAAGACTTTTCACAATCTCAATCACATACATTTTAACATAATTCACACACAAATGTCAACAATGTGATGATAAAATACACGAAAAAATCTGAAAAAAATTAACATTGTAATTCACAAGAAAAGAAAGCCACCGCGTTAAAAATACGGTGGCTTTTTAGTAGGTTTCATCGTTATTGTACCAGTTTTCGGCAGATAAGATTGATGTCTCCCGCACCCATCACAAGGATCAGATCTCCGTCGCAGCATTCGTTTGACAGATGGTCAACGATGGCATCGAAGGTGGGCAGTGCGGTGCAATTTCCTCCGCGGAGGGTGACCGCATCGGCCAGGAGGGAAGAGGAGACGCCCAGTGTGTCCGTTTCTCTGGCAGAGTATATTTCCGCAAGAACGACCTGGTAAACGTCCTTATGAGCCAGGGCTGCCGCAAAATCGTCGAACAGCTCTTTGGTTCGGGAATAGGTGTGGGGCTGGAATACGCAGAAGATCCGGTTGTGCTCCATCTGTGCGGCGGTGTTCAGGGTAGAGGTGATCTCCGTGGGGTGATGTGCGTAGTCATCAAACACAACTGCACCGGTTTCGGTCACGCCGTGCCGATCCATACGGCGGACGGCGCCGTCGAATTCCGCCAGAGCCTGCACCAGTGCATCCGGAGATACACCGTGCTCCAGTGCCACTGCGGAGGCCGCCAGTGCGTCACACACGTTGTGCGCACCGGGAACGTGCATGGAGATCCGGCAGATGCCGACGCCGTTGTGCAGAACGGTAAAGGAAGGACGGCCGTGTTCCATGACGATGTCCGTTGCACTGTAATCGGCAGACGGCGTCTCCACGCCAAAGGTCACGATGCGGCCGGAATAATCCTTTGCGGCACGCATCACGTTGTCGTCGTTTACGTTCAGATAGGCTGTTCCGTCTATACCCGCACGATCCAGGAAACGAGAAAAGGAGTCTTCAATATGGTCCAGATCCCGGAAGTAATCCAGATGATCCGGTTCGATGTTGAGCACGATTACGTCCGTGGGGTAGAAATCCAAAAAAGAGTCCATATATTCGCAGGCTTCAAAGATGAAGTAATCCTCTGCGCCGATGCGGTCGCATCGGCCGCCTACGTCCTTCATTGGGGCTCCGCAGCTGACCGTGGGATCCTTACCGCCGATGCGGAATATTTGCTCCAGCATGGAGGTGGTGGTGCTTTTGCCGTGCATACCGGATACGCCAATGCGCTTTTTGTAGCCGCACATAATATATCCCAGATAATCCGCCCGGGATACCACCGGAATCCCCCGCTTCAGCGCTTCCGCATACTCGGGCTGTGTGGCGGGAATCGCAACGGTGTACACAAGCATATCCGCACTGTCGATGTGGGAGGTGTCCGCTGTATAATGCACGTCAATTCCCAGCTCTTCCAGTTGATGCGTCAGAGCAGAGGGTGTCCGGTCATAGCCGGAAACCCGGTGGCCGCGCAAATGGGTAATATGGGCAAGGGAACACATGCTGACGCCTCCGATGCCGCAGAAGTAAATATTCTTTTTCCCGCCGGCAAGAAATTGGGCGATTTTATCTGTTCCGAAATGTGTGTTTGGCAGTGCCATGGTGGGTACCTCCATGCGATTTGAGGTTGATTATACGAACTGTTTATAAATTGTAAATGATATGTTCAAAAAAAACTTGCAATACCGTAGTATAATTTTCACAATCTGGGTGTATAATAATAAATGCAGTTTAATTATGTCAGATTTTGTGCATCCAATGCACTGGGAGGACAAACTATGAAAATCACGAATATCAAGATTCGCAAGCTGTTTGAAGAAGGTCCTATGAAAGCGGTTGTGTCCGTAACACTGGACGATCAGCTGGCTTTGCACGATATTAAAGTGATCTATGCAGCGGAAAAATACTTTATCGTTATGCCAAGCAGAAAGAATCCCGACGGCACGTACCGCGATATCGCCCATCCCATCAATGCGGACTTCCGCAATCATTTGGAGAGTGAGGTCCTCCGGGCGTATGAGGAGGAAGTGGCTCGAGCCGCGTCCGCCGAGGAAGTGGAAGCCGTATACGCTGAGTAAATCGTTACTTTAGATAAAGGAAAGCACGTCACGTCGGGTGACGTGCTTTTATCTTTTTTACGATGCGGATACGTCCGACGCATCGGACAAGTCCGGTGCGGTGCTCTCAGAAAGGAGAGCAGGGGCATTTTCTTTCAGTACCAGCTGAGGAGTTGCTTTGTTTCTGATGCAATCCTCTGTGATGATGACTGTCTCAACGTCCTCGCGGGAGGGAATCTCAAACATAACGGAGGTCATAACACCTTCCAGAATGCCGCGAAGACCGCGGGCACCGGTGTTTCTCTCGATTGCCAGCTCAGCAACGGCCCGCAATGCGTCCTCTTCAAAGGTGAGATTTACGTGATCCATATCAAACAGCTTTGTATACTGTTTGGTGAGTGAATTCTTGGGCTCACTGAGAATACGCACCAGTGCTTCGGTATCCAGATTCTGCAGAGGCACAATAACGGGGAGACGCCCAACCAGCTCAGGAATCAGGCCGAATTTGACGATGTCATGGGCTGTCGCATCCTTGAGGAGATGAGCGGAGCGTGCTTCCTCTTTAGCCTTTACCTTGCCGCTGAAGCCGATGGAAGCAGTATCGGTGCGCTTGCCGATTATTTTTTCCAAACCGTCGAACGCACCGCCGCAGATGAACAGGATATTGGAGGTGTCGATCTGGATAAATTCCTGGTTCGGATGCTTGCGGCCGCCCTGGGGAGGAACGTTGGAGATCGTACCTTCCAGGATCTTCAAGAGGGCCTGCTGAACGCCCTCACCGGATACGTCACGGGTGATGGAGGGATTTTCGCTTTTGCGGGAGATCTTATCAATCTCATCGATATAGATAATGCCGCGTTCCGCCAGCTCCACGTCGAAATCTGCTGCCTGGATCAGACGGAGCAGAATATTTTCTACGTCTTCGCCTACGTAGCCTGCCTCAGTCAGTGTGGTAGCATCGGCGATGGCGAAGGGAACGTGCAAGGTTTTCGCCAGCGTCTGTGCCAAATAGGTCTTACCTACGCCGGTGGGACCGATCAGGAGTACGTTGCTCTTCTGCAGCTCCACGTCTTCCGCTTCGGATACGTCGTCCTTGTTCCGTTTTTTGGAGGCCTTAGCCTCGTTGTAGAGAATACGCTTATAGTGATTGTAAACAGCCACGGACAGGGCGACTTTCGCATCGTCCTGGCCGATGATATACTCATCCAGCGTGGCTTTGATTTCCTTGGGGGTGGGAAGGGAGGATTCGGTGAGAAGGAATTCGTCACGATCCTGGTGGAGCTGCTCATAGATCAGCTCGCTGCAGGCATCCACGCAGTTGTCGCAGATATATGCACCGCTGGCAGAGGGAATCAGAAACTGCACCTGCCGCTCGTTTCTTCCGCAGAAGGAACAGCAGCGAAGCTTTACCTCATGTCCCGTGCCGTTGTTGTTGTTTTGAGCCATGTGATAATCCTTTCCGTGAATCAGGGACGTTTGTCAATGACCCGGTCGATCAGACCGTATTCCATAGCGGCTTGGGCGGTCATAAAGTTATCGCGTTCCGTATCGCGGGCGATTTCCTTAATGGATCGGCCCGTGTTTTCTGCCAGAATCCGGTTCAGGGTATCGCGGGTACGCAGAATATGATCGGCGTGAATCTTGATGTCGGTTGCCTGACCCTGCATACCGCCGAGAGGCTGGTGGATCATAATCTCACTGTTGGGCAGAGCAAGACGCTTACCCTTCGCACCGGAGGAAAGCAGGAACGCGCCCATGCTGGCTGCCATGCCGATGCAGATGGTGGACACGTCGCACTTGATGAAATTCATCGTATCGTAGATGGCCATGCCTGCAGTAACGGAGCCGCCGGGGGAGTTGATATACAGATGGATGTCCTTGTCGGGATCCTGTGCCTCCAGGAAGAGGAGCTGTGCCACGACCAGGGAAGCAGTAACGTCGTTGACCTCATCCGCCAGGAAAATAATGCGGTCGTTCAGAAGTCGGGAATAAATATCATAAGAGCGCTCGCCGCGGGAGGTTTGCTCAATGACCATAGGGACCAGTGCCATATTGTGCCGCCTTTCCGAGTAAAAACTCATAATAACTCAATTTGTGTAGATTTGGCCAATTATATATATTACCGCTGCTTCCTGAAGAAACAGCGGTAATTGTTTTGCAAAAATTATTCAGCGTCGGCTGCGGGAGCAGCATCGGTTACAACAGCCTTTTCTTTTACAAGATCCACTGCCTTCTTAACCTTCATATCAGCTGCGAGAGCATCGGACTCAACGGTTTCCTTAACCTTCTCGATCTCCATGCCGTATGCCTCAGCGATGCGGCCGTACTCAGCCTCGATTTCCTCGTCGGAAACAGCGATGTTCTCCAGCTCAGCGATCTTTTCCAGAGCGAGACGGGTCTTTACCTGCTTCTCAGCCTGGGGACGGAGCTGCTGGCGCATCATATCCAGATTCATGCCGGTATACTTGAAGTAGGTGGCGAGATCCAGACCCTGCATGCGGAGACGGTTGTCGTAATCGCGAACGAAGTTCTCAGTCTCGGTATCGAACATAGCTTCGGGAATTTCAGCCTCCAACTTGCCCATCAGAGCCTCGAGGATCTGATCCTCAACTTCGTTGTCAGCAATCTTGGCGTTCTTCTCTTCCAGTTTCGCCTTGATGTCAGCCTTGTATTCATCGAGCGTATCGAATTCGGATACGTCGCGAACGAATTCATCGTCCAGCTCGGGCAGCTCGTTAACCTTCAGTGCGTTCAGCTTTACCTGGAATACAGCGGCCTTACCTGCCAGCTCTTCAGCGTGGTACTCGGTGGGGAAGGTTACGTTTACGTCGAATGCGTCGCCGATT
>JBGVKV010000101.1:0-3424 GCA_045123975.1 Eubacteriales bacterium
TTCCAGTACTTCGGCCGGGGAGCAGTCGTTGGTCACGTTGCACCGGCCCTTGCCGGTGATGCGAAGCTTTCGTCCCAAAACGTTGTTGGGCTCATATACTGTTACAGTGACGTCGGGAGATTCCTGTGCCGCTGCAATGGCGGCGGCCATACCGGCGGCACCGCCGCCGACGATAATAATATGTGCAGTCTTATCCATCCGAATGCTTGCGGACTGTAGCCGCGGTATTTTTATCGTAAACGTTGAAGGTGTCCCATACGGTCTCCAGCTTGGAGAGCGTGGCGGAAAGCTCCGCCTGCTTCTTCTGGGCCACGGCGGCCAAAAGAGCGTTGATGATGGACAGCGGCGCTACCAGGGAGTCGATGAAGGAGGCCATATCGCTTCTGGCGGTCAGAACGGCGTGGGCATCCCGCGCGATGGGGGAGTTGCCGCTGTCGGTGATGGAGATCACCTGAGCACCGGCCTGGGTGGCATATTCCACCGCGTTGACGATACGGGTGGAGTAACGGGGGAAGCTGACGGCCAGCATTACGTCGCCCTCGCCGATCCGCATCAGCTGCTCGAAGATCTCGCTGCCGCTGGTGGTACGGATACGGTGGACGTTGTCAAACATAAAGTTCAGATAGTAATTCAAAAACTCCGCCAAAGGAGAGGAGGAGCGCATGCCGATGATGTAGATGGACTTTGCATGCAAAAGGGATTCCACCGCCCGGTCAAAGGCGGCACGGTCAATGTTTTCCAGGGTGTATTTGATCTTCTCCGCATCGGATGACAGCACGTGGTCGAGGATATTGGTGTCACCGATCCGATGGTTGGCTACCTCGATGCGCTGCAGAGAGGTAAGACGCATACGCACCGTTTCCTGGATCATATGCTGGAGGGCGGGGTATCCGTCGTAGCCCAATTCCAGAGCAAAGCGAACCACGGTGGATTCCGATACGCCCACCTCGCTGCCCAAGCGGGAGGCAGTCATATAGGCAGCCTTGTCGTAGTGGTTGCGGATATAGTCAGCAATCAGTTTCTGTCCTTTGGAGAGAGACGGGCGCGCTGTTTCAAGAATAGTCAATAAATCCTGCATAACGTTTCTTCCCGTAGACCGCGCGTTTTTTGACGCGGTCAGCTCCTATATATAATAAAATATGGATATTCCTCGTTATATTATATAGTAAAACCGGCGCGGTGTCAAGTCGTTGCGGGGGGCAGATTTGCAAAATTGGAGAAATGAAATTGCATTTTCTTGACAAAAGGTGAACGGTATGCTATAATAGCGAATTATAGCACAACACTATCCGGGAGGATTGAATTATGAGAGAAAAACTGAGAGCCGGTATCGTCGGCGCAACGGGTATGGTAGGACAGCGCTTCATTATGCTGCTGCAGGATCATCCCTATTTCACTCTGACTGCCCTGGCGGCAAGCGCACGCAGTGCGGGCCGCTCTTATGAGGAGGCCGTGGCAGGCCGTTGGAAAATGGAGGGAGAAATCCCCGCTGACGTGGCAAAGATGCCCGTCATCGACGCGGCAGATATCGACACCATGAAGGAAAAGGTGGACTTTGTTTTCTGTGCCGTCGATATGAAAAAGGATGAAATCCTTAAGCTGGAGGAGGATTACGCCCGTGCGGAAATCCCCGTAATTTCCAACAACTCCGCCAACCGCTGGACAAACGACGTTCCTATGATCATTCCGGAGATTAACGATAACCACGCAGAGGTTATCGCCAGCCAGAAGGCACGCCTGGGCACTAAGCGCGGCTTCATCGCCGTAAAGCCCAACTGCTCCATTCAGGCATACGTGGCCGCTTTGACGCCCCTTCGCAAGTACGGCATCAAGGAAGTGGTGGCTACCACCTATCAGGCTATCAGCGGCGCGGGCAAGACCTTTAAGGAATGGCCCGAGATGATCGACAATATCATTCCCTTCATTTCCGGCGAGGAAGAGAAGAGTGAAAAAGAGCCTCTGAAGATCTGGGGTGAGGTGCACGGCGGCATCATCACCAACGCGGAAGCTCCCCTGATCACCACCCAGTGCATTCGCGTGCCCGTTACCGACGGACACACCTGTGCTGTATTTGTGAACTTCGAGAACAAGCCGCCCAAGGAAGCGATCCTGGAGGAGTGGCGTCAGTTCAAGGGTGCCCCCCAGCTTCTGGATCTGCCCCACGCACCCGAGCAGTTCATCACCTATTTCGAAGAGGATAACCGCCCCCAGGCCAAGCTGGATCGGGATATCTACGGCGGTATGGGCGTGACTCTCGGCCGCCTGAGAGAGGATACTCTGTTCGATTACAAGTTCGTGGGATTGGCACACAATACCCTCCGCGGCGCTGCCGGCGGTGCGGTTCTGACTGCTGAATTGCTCTATCGCCAGGGCTATCTGAATTGATTTTGTGAACAATCGCTAAATTTTTCATATTTTTCTAAAAATATCTGTACAAACCTACCCATTATGTGGTATAATTGTATCGGAAGCAGAAAATGCTTTCAATATATCAAAAAGGTGGGTTGTACATGAAGATTACCGTTGTCGGCAGACAGATGAGCGTGCGTGAGAGTCTCAAGGATCTCGTTGAGAAGAAGCTCTCAAAATTTGACCGGTTCTTTGATGATGAAGCAGAGGCGATCGTCAAATTCGGCCATGTGCGGGATCTGGAGCGATTGGAGATTACCATCTCCGCCGGCGGTACCCTCTTCCGCTGTGAGGAAGAGGAATCCAGTTACGAAAACGCACTGGATGAGTGTATCGAATCCATCGAGAGACAGATCCGCAAGAACAAGACCCGTCTGGCAAAGAAACTGCGTGAGGGCGCGTTCGTGCCGATGGAGACAGCACCCGAAGCACCGGCTGAGGCGGAAGAGGAAAATACGGTGATCCGTACCAAGGTGTTCCGTATGAAGCCCATGACACCGGATGAAGCCATTCTGCAGATGAATCTTTTGGGACATGATTTCTTCATGTTCCGGGATTCGGTGAGCGAGGAAGCTTGCGTGGTGTATCGCCGCCGGGACGGCGCATACGGCCTGATCGTGCCGGAAAAATAAAGAATAACAAAATTGGCGGGGAGCGAGAGCTCCCCGCTTTTTTGCGTGGGGATGGCCGGCTTGTTTCAATGGAGGGGGAAAAGAACCATCTCAAATGCTTCGGGCTCTTAAGGACAGTTTCTAAAACTTAAGAACTACGAGCATTGCGAAGGCAAAGAAAAATACGAGAACATTTCGATGTCCTCGTATTTTTCTTTTTTGCACATTTGCAGATTTTCTGTCTTTGTAGTACACTTAAGGCACCAAATGAAAGGAAGGTGCAATATATGGAAAAGTACATTGAACAAAACGGAATCACTTATGAACTCAGAGGCGAGCAATACTACCCTTTGCTTAAACTTCCCGAACAGAAAGAGGTCGGCAAATACGGAAAATTGCACCTC
>JBGVKV010000102.1:0-20131 GCA_045123975.1 Eubacteriales bacterium
ACAGAGATACTTTTGCCAACTCAGCTTTTAGTCTTTCGACGAAGCCAAGGAAATGAGGCGTTTGAGAATTTGCCTGAAAAACCAAAATCCCCCGTCTTTCGACGAGGGATTTTTTGGAGCTGCTACCGGGATTCGGACCCGGGACCTCATCCTTACCAAGGATGTGCTCTGCCAGCTGAGCCATAGCAGCACTCACAGCGTGATATAGTATAACAGATATCCGCTCGTTTGTCAATAGGGTTTTTGAAAAAATCCGAAAAAGAAATATTTGTGTCGGCACGACGGCCGGAATCACTCAAAGGGAGCAGGTCTGTAAGCCGGGTTTTGTCGGGAACTGTCATCTATCTCGACGGCACGTTGCCGTGCCGCTCATGCCACCCACGCGCACAATGGCCGGGCAAGCCGGGCGCGTATGCGGTGTTGCATCGGATAGGGTTTACAGCGCCCCCATGTTGCCATGGGGCCGGGTGAGCTCTTACCTCGCCTTTCCACCCTTACCGATCCGAGGATCGGCGGTATATCTCTGTTGCACTATCCCGGGAGTCGCCTCCGGCGGACGTTATCCGTTATCCTGCCCTGTGATGCCCGGACTTTCCTCATACCGCGACCTTTCGGCATAACGGTACGCGACAGTTCAACCTGCTCGTCTGTGATTATACAACACTTCGGCGGTACTGTCAAGCAAATATTTTTTGCTTTCAGGGAAAATGCTTGCAATCCCTCGCCGGATGCGGTATACTGGTGGTAACAGATCATCTTGCGTCAGGAGGGACAGTATGAAAAAGTGCGAAAAATGCGGCGTTCCACAAAAAGATTCCAATTTCCGCTGTATTGAGTGCGGTGCCATTCTGGGCGATCCCCTGTCGCGGGAGGAAGAGAGCGCGATGAAAAAGAAGATCTCCGATTTCATCGACGACCGTGCTGCCCGCACGGATCCGTTCTACGTGAGCCGCCTGGATAAGGTCACGGTTCTGCTCGACATCCTGGGCGTGATTGCCTCCATTTTGAGCATGATTTTCGTGGACGTGGTGGACGGCGATGCTTTGTGTTTGATCATTATGATGATCTTTGCCTTGGGCGGACTGTATACCGCTTTTCCGAAAATCGGCTGGTTTTTTGAAAAACTGCGGGTGGAGATGCACTACTACGTGGAAAATCTGGAACCGTCGGAGTTGTACCTGATCACCCGTAAGGTGATCAGCGTGGCCACACCCGTTTTGGGATATATGGCACTGATTTATGTGTGGATTCATTCGTAACAGAGAAAAGATCCGTCGCGCAAGCGACGGATCTTTTTTATTCTTTCTGCAACTCTTCCTCTTCCTCGTACAGCTGCATCAGGCGGTCCTCCGTGATCAGACGCTCGTCCTCCAGCTCAGCCGCCCGTTTGTAGTCCGACGCGGCGGGGCCGAAAAGCTCGTCCTGCACTTCAATGAGATATTTTTCCAGTTTCTCGATCTCCTGCGCTACGGCGATCTTCCGCTTTTCTCTCTGCCGCTTCAGAGCGGCCTCCTGCTTGCGGGCCAGATACTGCTCCTTGGAGGAGGAAGGCTTTTCCTCTTCCTGCACGGGGGCAGATCCGCCTGTGCGGCGGGCCTTATCCTCCAGGTAGGACTCGTAATTGCCATGATAATCCCAGGGGGCAACAGGATCCAGGGTGAGGATCCGGGTGGCCAGCTTGGAGATGAAGTACCGGTCGTGGGACACGGCAATAATGGTGCCGTCAAACTGTTCCAAAGCGGATTCCAAAGCCTCACGGGACTGGATGTCCAGATGGTTGGTGGGCTCGTCCAGGATCAGTACGTTCATTTTGGACAAAATCAGCTTGGCCAGGGTCAGTCGGGCACGCTCGCCGCCGGAGAGGACGGATACGCTCTTTTCAATATCGTCCCCGCGGAACAGAAACAGTGCCAGGGTGTTTCGGATCTCCGTCTGGGTCATGGTGGGGTATGTGTTCCACAACTCGTCCAGAACGGTGTTGGTGGGATCCAGATTCTGATTCTCCTGGTCGTAGTAGCCCACGCTCACGTTGTAACCAAACTCGATTCGGCCGCTGTCCGCGGGCAGTTGATTCAGAAGAATCTTGATAAGGGTGGATTTGCCGCATCCGTTGGGGCCGAGGATGAACAGCCGGTCCCGCTTTTTCACTTCCACATTCAAATCCCGGAACAGGACCTTGTTGGGGAAGGATTTGGACAGTTTTTTGATGGAAAGCACGTCGTTTCCGCTCTCCCCCGATCCGCTGAATGCGAACCGGATGGATTTGGGCGCGTCGGCGGGCTTTTCGATTTTCTCCATACGGGCCAGAGCCTTTTCCCGGCTCTCGGCAGCGATGATATTCCGTTCCCGGTTCCACGCCCTCTGCTGGGCGATATAGGCCTCCTGGCGGGCGATTTCCTTCTGCTGGATCTGGTACTGCTTTTCCTGTGCCGCCCGATCTTCTTCTTTCAGCTTCAGATAGGTAGTGTAGGACGCGCGGTACAGCTTGGCCCGATGATGCTCGATGTCCAGGGTCTTGTTGGTAACCCGATCCAGGAAATAGCGATCGTGGCTGACCAAAAGAAGCGTTTTCTTGTAATTGGCCAGATGTCCCTCCAGCCAGATCATGGTGTCCGTGTCCAGGTGGTTGGTGGGCTCGTCCAGAAGAAGAATGTCCGGCTCACGGGAGAGGAGTCTGGCCAAAGCCAGACGGGTGCGCTGACCGCCGCTCAGCTTTTCGATGGGCATATCGTGGAATTCCTCGGGGAATCCCAGATGGGTGAGGAAGCTGCGGCAGCGGGATTTGTAATGGAGTCCTCCGTCCTCAGCAAAGCGGGCGTTCAGGGTGGCAAATTCCGCGCTGAGATAGGTGAGCGTATCGCCGGTGGCGGTGCTCAGCTGGGACTCGATCTGGGCAAGCCGTGCCTCCATGCGGCAAAGCTCCGGAAAGGCGGCGTACATCTGCCCCAGCACCGTGTCGGATACGGGGGAGCCGTCCTCTTCCCGGAGTATGTTGAAGGCATCGTCCTGGTGGAGCATGCCCACGGTTTTGTCCTTGGCGATATAGATGGCGCCGTCGTCGGGGGTGTATTCCCCGGTGATCAGCCGCATCAGGGTGGATTTTCCGCTTCCGTTTACGCCTACGATGGCCAGACGGTCGCCGTCCTCCAGCGAAAAGGTGACGTCCGTGAGAATGTCGCGGACGCCGATTCTATAGGATAAATTGGATGTGCTGATGGAAATCATGAGTGTATCCTTGTGTTGTTATTTGTGAGGAGATGCGGACCCTTTTTGCAAAAAGGGTCCGAACCCCCAAAAAACTTAAACAGATTGTGCACAGGGTTCAATGCCTTAAAGTTTTCGTCCACCTTTTTCAAAAAGGTGGCGAGGTCCGGGCGAGCAGCCCGGAAGCATAGGGCTCCCCTTACCGTCTGCCTACACCGCCTCCGCGGGAGATTCCGCCGCCGCCGGATCGGCCGCCGGAGAAACCGCCGCGGCTTCCGCCGGAAAATCCTCCACGGCTGCCGCCGGAGAAACCACCCGGGCGGGGGCCGTAGCTGCCTCCGCGGGGAGGCATAGGTCGGGGACGTGGGTATCCGCCGTAGCCGTACGTGGGGCCGACATACGTGCGGGTGCGGGGACGTCGGTGTCCGCCGCTGCCGCCGTGGTGGTTGTTTCCGCCGGATGCGGAGTTGAAGTAGGCGGCAATCATCAGAATAACGATGACGATCAAAACCGCCCAGATGAGAATATCAACGGTGCTGCCGCTTTCCTCACGGATCTCCGTGCCGCCCTGGGTATAGGGACCGGGAGCGCCGCTCCAGTTGTTCAGATCCACGTTGTACACGGAGGAAAGATGGGAGACAACCGAATCAAACATAGCCCGTGCGCCGGCATCGTATTCCTTTGCGGCAAAATGGGGCTCCAGATCGGCGTTGACCATCTGCTTCAGGGTGCCGCTGGACAGAAGATCCTCCAGACCTTTACCCTGCAAGATCCAGTAATTGTCGTCGGATATGGAGAGGAGAATCAGAACGCCGTTGTTCTTCTCGGCGGAGCCGATGCCCCATTTATTGAACATCTGGGTGGCGTAGTCGCCGATGTCCATTCCCTCCGTGGAGGAAACGCAGGCTACCACTACCTGTGCGCCGGTCATAGCGAACAGAGCGTCGTTGCGGGAAACGATGTGATTGCGCGTCTCAGACGTGATCACACCGGTGGTGTCCAGCACGTAAAACACGTCGGTGGGGTCGGGGATACGGGAGGAATAGTCTCCCGAGCGGCCGCCGCAAGAAGTGAGGGAAATTAGCAGAAACACGCACAAAAGCAGTGCGCCGAAAGCATGTTTTTTCAAAGTTTTCTTCCTTTATTTATAAATATCAACGGGAGATGCCGCGCTCAGGACGCCGGGGAAGGAGCGGATGGCCCGATTGTACTTCTCGGCGGCGGCGGAAAATTCCTTGTGATTCATCAGCCGTGTGCGGGTAGAATCGATCTCGTAAAAACAGGAGATTGCCGACTGCTTTTGGGAATCGCTGATGCCCTCGGCTGTCAGGAGACGGTTGTATGCCATAGCGGCGGCGCTGTACAAAGCGTCTGCTTCCTCTTTCTGCCGCAAGGGATCGCTCTCGCTCAAGCGGCGCAGCGTATCCACGGTGTCCCGGAAGGAGGCAGTCTCTCCCAGCACGGCGGAGGCAATGGCGCTGAGCTGCTCGCCGTAGTCGGCCAGCCGCCGCAGATCGGCCCGCGGGGAGCCGTAGCGATTGGAATCCTCCTCGTAGATGCGCACCAGATCCTTCTCCAGACGGGATACGGACAGATGGGCGCCCAGAGGGATGGCGGCGATCACGATGGCGATCAGGACGCACCAGGCCAGGGGCCGGTTATATTTTATCAGCTTCATTTTCCGATATTCAAAAGCTTGTTCTTAAGCTCGGTCTCGATGCGGCCCAGCTCAGCCTCAGCGGCCAGACGCTTCTCACGGCCCTCGCTCTGGATCTTCTGCACCTCATCCAGGGTGTTGATCAATTCCCGGTTGGTGTGCGTCAGAGTTTCAATGTCGATCACACCGCGCTCGGATTCCTTGGCGATGTCCACGGTGCCCTGGTGCAGCTTCTCTGCATTCTTCTTCAGCATCTCGTTGGTCATATCGGTAACGGCACGCTGTGCCTCCAATGCCTGCTGAGAATGGGCAATACCCAATGCGATAACCATCTGGCTCTTCCACAGAGGAATGGTGTTCACGATGGTGGACTGGATCTTTTCGCTCATCAGAGTATCGTTGTTCTGTACCAGACGGATCTGGGGAGCCATCTGGAGGGATACCATGCGGGTCAGCTCCAGATCGTAAATCTTCTTCTCAAAACGGTCGCAGAGAGCGGCAAAATCGTTGGCCTTCTGCGCGTCCTCCGGCAAGCCGGATTCCTCCGCCTTCTTTTTCAGATCCGCAAGGGTGGTGGCGCGCTCTCTTTCCAGAGCCTGTTTGCCTGCCAGAATGTACATGGACAGTTCCTTGAAGTAGGTCAGGTTGGCGTCGTACATCTTATCCAGCATGGCAATGTCCTTGAGCAGAACCACCTGATGATTCTCAAGGATGCCCACGATGTTGTTGACGGAAACCTCCGCCTTGTCGTACTTGGCCTTCATTACGTCCAGGTTCTTCTTGGCCCGGCCGAACAGCTTGGCGAAGAAGCCCGCATCGGATTTGTTCAAATCGCTGTTGAAGCTCTTGAGCTCGCCTACCAGCTCGGCCACCATGTCACCCATCTCGCCGAAATCCTTGGTGCGCACGTTCTGCAGTGCGTCGTCGGAGAAGTTGGCGATCTTCTGCTGGGTGGCAGCGCCGTACTGGAGCACGGCAGCGGTGCTGGTGATATCGATCTTTTCGGCAAATTCAGCAACGGCTTTCTTTTCCGCATCGCTCAAATGAGACTCCGCTAGCTCTTCGATGGCGGCACTCTTCTCTTCCGTGGCGCCTTCGGCTGCCTCGGCGATCTGTGCGGCTTCCGCCGTGCCAAAGGGATCCAGTGTCAGGTTGATTTCCGGGGTGTTATTCATAGATGTATCCTCCGTGTATGAGTGGATTGTTTTTGTTATTTCAGATTGTCCCGTGCCAGGAGCGTTTCCAGCACCGAAATATCCGTGGACACGTCCAGCGCGTCGTCCGCAAACAGTGCGTCCAGCTGGCGGATGAAGGAGTCGTCTACCTGGGCGAGGGCGCCCTCGATGGACAGGGCTGTCTCCCGGATGTTCTGGGAATCCGTTTCCTGGGCGGTGAGGGTGGCATACTTGTCGGCCAGCTTTTGCGTGGTGGGCAAATAATAGTTGAGGAACCGGCGTACCTTAGACAGATCGGCGGGGGATTCCACAAGGGCATCCCGGATTTTTCCTACCGTCTTGACGATGTTCTCCAACCGACGGGCCGTTTCGGGTTTTGCTGCGGCGATCCGCTGAGCGACTCCGTTCAGTGCGGCGGCAGCTTCGTTGATTTGCGTTACCGTTTCATCCAGATCGCGGTTGCCGGTGTTGACGGGAATCTCTACCAGCTTCGTTTCTTTCGGAAGTATCTTTTTCACAAGAAGCGCCGCTCCGAGGGACACCAACCCGATACCGGCCAGGTGGAGTATATTGTACATCGGCAGAATCAGCGCAGCGATGAGCCATACTCCGGCGGCGGCCCAGATGGGCAGGGCACTTCTCAGTTCTATCTGTTTGTATTTCTTTCCGTCCTTTTCGATAATGACGGGATTGTTTTCCTTACGCATCGGCACTTTCCTCATCGGCGGCATCTTTTTCAGATGCCTTTCCGTATTCCAGAAGACGGGTCAGGGCGTACAAGCCTACGCACAGCCATGCGGCGGATTCCACCAAAGAGAATCCGTGGCCCACTGTGTCGCTCAGCGCTACCAGGCAGTGGGAAGCACCCACCGCAATGCACATCGTTACGCAGGCGATGCCATAGAAGGCGTAATAGGGCGGTTTGGGGATGCGCAAGGCGCATCTGGCTTCGGCAGTGAAGAACAGCGCCATGGCGATATACATCATCAAACGGTATGCCTTGAGGGGGGCATTCATGCCGTAGGAATCGTCGAAATAGGTGCACAGAATGGAAAATACGGCGAACAGTGCGGGGAGCAGGGAGGCAAAGGAGAACAGGGCGGAGCCGGATACCTTCTCTGACGTAACCGTGAAGAAGTACAGAGCGGCCAGCGCTGTCAGGGTAATGCGGATCTGGGTCAGAACGTCCGCGCCGACCAGCGCACGGAAGGACATCATAAACACAGCCATCAGCATAAAGGCGGTCACGATGGCGGTAAAAGTGGTCAGCGTGCCGGGCGTGGCGGCGATGGCGTTTTTCTCTTTCCTGCAAAGAATGGCGGCGACGGCACCTGCCGCTATGCCGGCGATGCACAGCCATGCGGCCAGCATTCCTCCGAGGGAGGAGGCCTCAAAATGGCGGATGCCCGTGTCGTATCCCCGGGTGAGCGCAAAATACAAGCCGGCGGCGGCACCAATGGAGCACGCCAGAGCGGCGATACAGCAAATAAAAAGGCGTTTTCGCTGTGAGATGGACATAAAAACCTCCCGGATGGGTTGAAATCATAGTATTATCATACCACAAACTGCCCACTCACGCAAGGAGATTGACCTATTTTATAATATAAAGGAAAGGAATTTTCCATCGAAAAAGCAAAAGCGATGGAGTATTGTGCAAAATAAACAATAAAGTGCCCGAAAGTTCGTGAAAAATTTTTATATGCGAAAGAAAAAAAATTTGTAAAAGTGTTGATGTGACGGGGATAATGTTGTATAATATAGGGGCTTGATGTGCGATGAAGCGGGAGGTTGCTGCTGTTTTGGCGGCTGCTGCTCCAAAAAAGCAGGTAATTTCCGTGGAGTATGTCCGGTTTAACCGGGCGAAGCGAACATCATCCGGCACTTTCAAACCAACGTTGTTCCCGGATCCCTGTCGGTTATGCTGGCCGATCGAATCCGGTTTCATTCAGGAGGATTTGGAAACGCCCGGACGAGTGTTCACGCGCCTCAGTGAAAAATCTATACAGGAGGCAAACAAAAGTGGCAGGTAATGAAAAGATCCGTGTGAGACTCAAGAGCTACGAGCACACTCTCATCGATGCAGCGGCTGAAAAGATCGTTGATATCGCTAAGAGAAACGGCGCCGAGGTTTCCGGTCCTATTCCGCTCCCGACCGAGAAGCAGATCGTCACCATCCTTCGCGCTGTTCATAAGTACAAGGACAGCCGTGAGCAGTTCGAGCAGAGAACTCACAAGAGACTGATTGAGATCCGCCGTCCTTCCCAGAAGGCAATCGAGGCTCTCATGAACGTCGAGCTCCCCGCCGGTGTGGATATCGATCTCCAGCTGTGAGATAAATCCCCCGCAGCCATGTAACCCCACCGTACAGAGCGATAAGCAAGCGTTCCTTATAATATAAGCGTGCGCGTGTGAGCTTGATGACGGCAAGGTCATGTTGGTACCCTCCGGGCGGCTCCCGGTAATTTCAGGGGTGTCAACCAATAACCTTATCAGGAGGAAAAGAAAATGAAAAAAGGAATTATCGGCAAGAAGCTGGGTATGACCCAGATCTTTGACGAGAACGGCAACGTGATCCCCGTTACGGTGATCGAAGCCGGTCCCTGCACCGTTGTGCAGAAGAAGACCGTTGAGACTGACGGCTACGCCGCAGTTCAGCTCGGTTTTGAAGAAGTAAGCGAGAAGCATGTAAACAAGCCGGAAGCAGGCCACTTCAAGAAGAATGGCGTTTCCGCAAAGAGACACCTGAAGGAGTTCCGTCTGGAAAATGCAGCGGATATGAATCCCGGTGACGTGGTAGCCGCCGATACCTTCGCCGCAGGCGACAAGGTCGACATTACTGGTATCACGAAGGGCCGTGGATACACCGGTGCCATCAAGCGCTGGAATCTCCACGTGCTGGGTCAGACTCACGGTATCGGTCCGATTCACCGTCAGTCCGGTTCTATGGGTGTTATCGATCCCGCTCGTATCTTCAAGAACAAGAAGATGGCAGGTCAGTACGGTAACGAACAGGTAACCGTTCTGAATCTGGAAGTTGTAAAAGTAGACGCTGAGAAGAACCTGATCGCTGTTAAGGGTGCCATCCCCGGTGCTCGCGGCGGCGTCGTGTTCCTTCGTGACAGCGTAAAAGCATAATTGGAAGGAGGAAGTACAATGCCAGAGATTAAGGTTGTTAATATGGCAGGTGCGGAAGTTGGAACCATGACTCTTTCCGACGCGGTTTTCGCAGCCGACGTTAAGGGTGCGGTTCTTCACACTGCCGTTAAGTCTTACCTCGCCAATCAGAGACAGGGCACTCAGTCCACTCTGACCCGCTCCGAAGTATCCGGTGGCGGCAAGAAGCCTTGGAGACAGAAGGGTACCGGTCGTGCCCGTCAGGGTTCCACCCGTTCTCCTCAGTGGATTCACGGTGGTATCGCTCTGGGTCCCAAGCCCCGTAAGTACACCGTTAAGATGAACAAGAAGGTTAAGCGCCTCGCAATGCTGGGTGCTCTCACCGCTAAGGTTGCAGGCAGCGAGATGATCGTTGTGGATTCTATCGCAGCAACCGAGTTCAAGACCAAGACCATGGCAAACATGCTGCAGGCAATCGGCGCAACCGGCAAGACTCTCGTAGTTCTGCCCGAGTCCGATGCAAAGGTTATCACCAGCCTGGCTAACATTCCCGGCGTGAAGACCACCCTGTGCAATACCCTGAATGTATACGACATCCTGAACTGCAACACCTTCGTTGCTGCTAAGGTTGCTGTAGAGAAAATCGAGGAGGTGTACGCAAAATGAAGTTCGCTCAGGACATCGTAATTAAGCCGATCATCACTGAGAAGAGCATGGACGGCATCGCAGACAAGAAGTACACTTTCAAGGTCGCTAAGGACGCTACCAAGCCCGAGATCGCTTCCGCAGTTGAGGAGCTGTTCGGTGTAAAGGTTGCTTCCGTTAACACGATCAATATGAAGAGAAAACCCAAGAGACTCCGTTATCAGGTGGGCTACACCGCCGCTTGGAAGAAGGCAATCGTTACCCTGACTGCCGACTCCAAGACGATCGAGTTCTTTGAGGGTCTGAACTAAGGAGGAGATAGAAAATGGCAACAAGAAAATTCAAGCCGACAACTCCGTCCAGACGTAATATGACGGTCCCCTCCTTTGAGGAGCTTACCAAGTTTACCCCCGAGAAGAGCCTCGTTGTTACCAAGAAGAAGCACTCCGGTCGTAACAGCTACGGTAAGATCACCGTTCGCCACCAGGGCGGCGGCAACAAGCTGAAGTACCGCATCATCGACTTCAAGAGAATGGAAGCAGGCGCACACAAGGTTATCGGCGTTGAGTACGATCCTAACCGCACCGCTTACATCGCTCTGCTGGAGAATGAGGCCGGTAAGAAGAGCTACATCGTTGCTCCCGTGGGCGTAACCGACGGCGATATCCTGTACTCCGGTGCAGACGCAGATATCAAGCCCGGTAACACCCTGCCCATGGCAAACATTCCTGTCGGTACTTTTATTCACAACATCGAAGTGAACCCCGGTAAGGGCGCTCAGCTCGTACGCTCCGCTGGTGTACAGGCACAGCTCATGTCCAAGGAGAACGGTCTCGCCCTGGTGCGTCTCCCCTCCGGCGAAATGCGCTATGTACAGCTCACCTGCAAGGCTACCATCGGTCAGGTTGGTAACGTAGAGCACGATACCATCAAGATCGGTAAGGCCGGTAAGAAGCGTCACATGGGCATCCGTCCCACCGTTCGCGGTTCCGTAATGAACCCCTGCGATCACCCTCACGGTGGTGGTGAAGGTAAGTCCCCCATCGGACATGCCGGCCCGCTGACCCCCTGGGGCAAGCCCGCACTGGGTCTTAAGACGCGCGATCATAAGGCGAGAACCAACAAGTTCATCGTTAAGCGCAGAAACAGCAAGTAAGGAAGGAGGCACCGTAAATGAGCAGAAGCTTAAAGAAAGCACCCTTTGTCGAAGCAAAGTTGTACGCACGCATCTGTGCGATGAACGAAAAGGGCGAGAAGAAGGTACTCAAGACATGGTCCCGTTCTTCCACTATTTTCCCGGAATTCGTGGGACACACCATCGCAGTTCATGACGGCAAAAAGCATATCCCGGTGTATGTAACGGAGGATATGGTGGGCCATAAGCTGGGCGAGTTCGCTCCCACGCGTACGTTCAAAGGCCACGCCGGCTCCAAAACATCCAACAACGGTAAGTGATTCGCAAAGGGAGGATTTAAGATAACATGGAAGCAAGAGCAACACAAAGCTTCATTCGCATCTCCCCTCGCAAGGTCAAGGTCGTCCTCGATCTTATTCGAGGAAAGGACGCCGCTGTTGCAGCCGGTATTCTGAAGAATACGCGCAAAGCTGCCTGCGAGCCCCTGATCAAGCTCCTTGATCGCGTTGTGGCAGACGCTGAAAATAATTTCCACATGGACACCGAGAAACTGTATGTTTCCGAGTGCTTCGTAACCCCCGGCATGACGCTGAAGAGAATGATGCCCCGCGGCAAAGGCTCCGGAGATCGCATCCTGAAGCGTACAAGCCACATTACTATTGCAGTAGCAGAGAAAGAATAAAGAGGGAGGCTGGAATATGGGACAGAAGGTGAATCCGCACGGTCTGCGTGTCGGTGTAATCAAAAACTGGGACTCCAGATGGTACGCCAGCGATGAAAAGTTCGGCGATACTCTCGTGTCCGACTATAAAGTAAGAGAATATCTCAAGAAGAAGCTCATGGATGCCGGCATCCCGAAGATCGAGATCGAGCGCGACAACGCAGGTAAGGCAAGAGTCTTCATCCACTGCGCTAAGCCCGGTATGGTTATCGGTAAGGGCGGCTCCGAGATCGATAAACTGAGAGTGGACCTTGAGAAGATGATGGGCACCTCCGTTGCCGTTAACGTCATCGAGGTTAAGCCCGTGGATATGTGCTCCCAGCTGGTAGCTGAGTCTATCGCATCTCAGCTGGAACGCCGCGTTTCCTTCCGCCGTGCTATGAAGCTGGCGATCGGACGCACCATGCGCCTGGGCGCAAAGGGTATCAAGATCTGCCTGAGCGGCCGTCTGGCCGGCGCGGAGATTGCGAGAACCGAGCACTATCATGAGGGTACTATCCCGCTGCAGACTCTGCGCGCGGATATCGACTACGGTTTCGCTGAGGCGAACACCACCTACGGTAAGATCGGTGTTAAGGTTTGGATCTACAAGGGCGAGGTTCTCTCTGAGGTAGCTCGCACCCAGACCGGCGCAGCCGCTGCAGCCGAGGATAAGAAGAAGTTTGGTGACCGCAGAAACGGTGACCGCCGTGATCGCAGAAATGGCGATCGCAGAGAAGGCGGACGCGGCTTCGGTGGTGACCGCAGAGGCGGTGGAGATCGCCGCGACGGAAATCGTAACTTCGGCGACCGCCGTAACAACAATGACCGTCCTATGAGAAACTCTGATCGCCCGATGCGCGCTCCCGTTGCTCCGGCAGCGCCGAAAGAAACTACTGAAGGGGGCGCTAACTAATTATGTTGATGCCGAAGAGAGTCAAATTTAGACGCGTCCAGAGAGGCCGTCTGAAGGGTCGCGCAACCCGCGGCAATACCATCACCAACGGTATGTACGGTCTCGTTGCTATGGAGCCCGCTTGGATCACCAGCAATCAGATCGAGGCAGCCCGTATCGCTATGACCCGTTACACCAAGCGTGGCGGTCAGGTATGGATCAAGATTTTCCCCGACAAGCCCATCACCGAGAAGCCGGCTGAAACCCGAATGGGTTCCGGTAAGGGTTCTCCCGAGTACTGGGTAGCCGTTGTTAAGCCGGGCAGAGTAATGTTCGAGATGGGCGGCGTAAACGAGGAAGTTGCTAAGGAAGCAATGCGTCTCGCAATGCACAAACTCCCGATCAAGTGCCGTTTCGCAACACGGGAGCAGCTCAATAAAGAAGTGGAGGGTTAAGCTGTGAAGGCTACGGAAATGAAAAAGATGACAGATGCTGAACTGGAAGCCAAGCTCAAAGAGCTGAAGGGCGAACTCTTCAACCTCCGTTTTCAGCATGCAATCAATCAGCTTGATAATCCCCACAAGATCGCGGACGTCAAAAAGGATATCGCACGCGTGATGACCGTCATCCGCGAGAAGAACGCGTAAGGGGGTACTGAGAGATGGAAAACACCCGTAATCTTAGAAAAACCAGAGTGGGTAAGGTAGTAAGCGACAAGATGGACAAGTGCATCACTGTTGCTATCGCCGATAACGTAAAGCATCCCACCTATGGCAAAATCATCAAGCGTACGACGAAGCTCCATGCACGCGACGAGATGAACGAGTGCAATATCGGAGATACCGTCGAGGTCATGGAGACCAGACCGCTTTCTAAGACGATCCGCTGGAGACTGGTTCGGATCATCGAGAAGGCGAAATAAGGTCATCCTCAATCTGTGTACGTCAAAGCACGTACGTAACTATAATACAGGAGGAATGCTAAAGTGATTCAGCAAGAGTCTAGAATGGCCGTTGCCGATAACACAGGCGCGAAAGAGCTTCTCTGCATCCGCGTTCTGGGCGGCACCGGAAGACGATATGCGAACATCGGTGACGTTGTTGTGTGCGCTGTTAAGAAGGCAGCACCCGGCGGCGTTGTTAAAAAAGGCGATGTTGTTAAGGCTGTAATCGTTCGCAGCGTTATGGGTCTCCGCCGTGCGGATGGTTCCTATATCAAGTTCGACGAGAACGCAGCCGTAATTATCAACGAAGATAAGAACCCCAAGGGAACCCGTATTTTTGGACCTGTAGCCCGCGAGCTCCGTGAGCACGACTACACCAAGATCCTGTCCCTGGCACCCGAAGTACTGTAAGGAGGAGAAAATAATGGCAGACAAGATGCACGTTAAGAAGGACGACCTTGTTATCGTTATCTCCGGTAAGAGCCGCGGTACGAAGGGTAAGGTGCTCGAAGTATCTCCCAAAGAGGGCAAGGTAATCGTAGAGGGCGCCAACAAGGTTAAGAAACACGTTAAGCCCAGAAATCAGCAGGAAAAGGGTGGCATCGTCGAGACCGAAGGTGCTATGTACGCTTGCAAGGTACAGCTTTTCTGCGAAAAGTGCGGCAAGCAGACCCGTGCTGCCCACAAGATGGATGGCGACAAAAAAATTCGTGTCTGCGCCAAATGCGGCGCCGCACTGTAAGGCGGAGGTTTGAGCAATGGCAGCAAGACTGAATGATTTGTACAAGAACGAAGTTGCTCCTGCACTCATGAAGAAATTCGAGTACAAGAGCGTAATGCAGATCCCCAAGATCGACAAGGTTGTTATCAACGTCGGCGCGGGTGAAGCAAAAGAGAATGCAAAGGCAATCGATAGCATCATGGCAGACCTGGAGCTGATCTCCGGTCAGAAGCCTGTTCCTACCTTTGCTAAGAAGTCCGTTGCGAACTTCAAGCTGCGTGTAGGCATGAAGATCGGTGTAAAGGTTACTCTGCGCGGCGCGCAGATGTACGAGTTCCTCGATCGTCTGTTCAACTTCGCTTTGCCCCGCGTTCGTGACTTCAAGGGTATCAACCCCGACGCATTCGATGGCCGCGGCAACTACTCCCTCGGCCTGAAAGAACAGCTGATTTTCCCTGAAATCGAGTATGATAAGGTTGATAAGATCCGCGGTATGGATATCGCCATCGTAACAACCGCACAAACCGATGCTGAAGCAAAAGAGCTGCTCGCACTGATGGGCGCTCCGTTTGCAAAATAAGGGGAGGAGAAGAATATGGCAAAGACATCCATGATCCTGAAGCAGCAGAAAAAGCAGAAGTTCTCCACTCGTGAGTACAACCGCTGCAAGATCTGCGGCCGCCCTCATGCGTATCTCCGTAAGTACGGCATCTGCCGTATCTGCTTCCGTGAGCTCGCATACAAGGGCGAGATTCCCGGCGTAAAGAAAGCAAGCTGGTAATCAAGTTACCCCGCCGGTGAATCCGGCAACAAATACGTTCCGCACCGGAAGGAAACAGATGGTGTTTAACCACCGGTGAGCGGCCACGCGAAATGCGTGGCAGCAAGAAAAATTTTACTTGCATGACAGGAGGAAAACAACAATGCAGATATCAGACGTTATCGCCGATATGCTGACCCGCGTAAGAAACGCAAGCAATGCTCGCCATGAGACCGTAGACATCCCCGCTTCCAACATGAAGAAGGCTATCGCAGATATTCTTCTCGCTGAGGGCTATATCAAGGGTGTACAGGTAATCGAAGACGGCAAACAGGGTATGATCCGCATCGCACTGAAGTACGAAGCCGGCAAGCAGAAAGTAATTCACGGCCTGCGCCGCGTTTCCAAGCCCGGTCTGCGTATCTACTCCAACTACGAAGACATGCCTAAGGTTATGAATGGCCTGGGTATCGCAATCGTGTCCACCTCTAAGGGCATTATGACCGATAAGATGGCAAGACGCGAGAAAGTCGGCGGCGAGATCCTCGCCTTTGTCTGGTAAGAGGAAGGAGAGAGTAAGATGTCTAGAATAGGAAAAGAACCGATCACTATCCCTGCAGGTGTTACTGTTACCATCGAAGCAGGCAACGTGGTCACCGTAAAGGGACCTAAGGGCACCCTGACCTATGCATTCTCCCCCGCACTGACCATCGAGAACGAGGCAAACATGCTGAGCGTAAAGCGCCCCAACGATGAGGCTATGAACCGCGCTCTCCACGGCACCACCCGTGCCCTCCTCAACGACATGGTTATCGGCGTTACCGACGGCTTCGCAAGAAAGCTGGAGATCAACGGCGTAGGTTACCGTGCACAGAAGTCCGGCAAAACTCTCACTCTGAACCTGGGTCACTCCCATCCGATCGTGTTCGAAGAGAACGAGGACATCACCTTCGATGTTCCGGACTCCAACACCGTAATCGTAAAGGGTGCTGACAAGCAGAAGGTTGGTCAGGTTGCAGCGGTTATCCGCTCCAAGAGACCGCCTGAGCCGTACCTGGGCAAGGGTGTTAAGTACACCGAAGAGCGTATCCGCCGTAAAGCGGGTAAGGCCGGTAAATAAGGAAAGGAGACGTAAGCTATGGTCGCAAAGAAAGATAAGAACGCTCAGCGTCTTAAGAGACACCTTCGCGTTCGCAGCAAGATCAGCGGAACCGCTGAGTGCCCCCGTCTCGCTGTGTACCGTTCCAACAAGAACATTTATGCACAGATCATCGACGACGTTCAGGGTGCAACCCTCGTCTCCGCTTCTTCCCTGGAGAAAGACTTCGAGGGAATCGGCTCCAACAAGGAAGCCGCAAAGAAGGTCGGCATGATGGTGGCTGAACGCGCACTGAAAAAAGGAATCGAGCAGGTCGTATTCGACCGCGGCGGTTATATCTATCACGGACGTGTATCGGAGCTGGCTGCAGGTGCCAGAGAAGGCGGTCTGAAGTTCTGATCCTCCCGGATCCGAATTTCACCCCATCTCACCGCAGACAGAAGGCCGGTTTGTACACTGTTTAATTTCAATACAATTAAACAATTCATAGGAGAAAAGTAATGGCAAAGAGATTTGACCCCTCGACTGTAGAGCTTCAGGAAAAGCTCGTAGTCGTGAACCGTGTATCTAAGACCGTTAAGGGTGGTCGTATTGCTCGCTTCGCAGCGCTGATGGTTGTAGGCGACGGCAACGGCCACGTAGGTTACGGACTCGGCAAGGCTGCCGAAGTTCCGGAAGCAATTCGTAAAGGAATTGAAGACGCAAAGAAGAACATGATCGAGGTTTCCCTCCACGGAAACACGATCCCCCACGATGTACTGGGTGAGTACGGTGCAGGCTCCGTCCTGCTGAGACCGGCCTCCGAAGGTACCGGTATCATTGCAGGTAAGACGGTTCGTGCAATCGTTGAGCTCGCAGGTATCAAAAACATCCGTGCAAAGAGCCTCCGCTCCAACAACCCCACGAACGTTGTAAAGGCTACCTTCGAGGGCCTGAAGGCGCTCCGTACCGTTGAAGAAGTGGCTAAGACCCGTGGCATCGATACCAACAAGGTTATCGGCTAAGGAGGAGAACGGAATGGAAAACGTAAAAGTAACTCTGGTAAAGAGCCTGATCGGCACCAAGCCGAACCAGAAGGCAACCGCAGCATCCCTGGGTCTCCGCAAGATCGGTGATACGATCGTTCACGCTGACTCTGCTGTGCTGGCAGGCAAGGTTAAGATCCTTGCGCATCTCGTAACTGTGGAGAAGGCGTAAGCCCTCCGATTACACAATATTGAATTCATAAAAGGAGGACTTAACCATGAAGCTTCATGAACTCGCCCCCGCTCAGGGTTCCGTAAAACCCGCATGGCGTAAAGGCAGAGGTCCCGGATCCGGAAACGGCAAGACTGCCGGTAAGGGTCACAAGGGTCAGAACGCGCGCTCCGGCGGTGGTGTCCGCCCCGGTTTTGAAGGCGGCCAGCTGCCGATTTACCGTAAACTTCCCAAGAGAGGTTTCAATAACTACAAGTTCGCTAAGAACTATGCGATCGTTAACGTTAGCGATCTGAATAAGTTCAACGATGGCGATACGGTAAATCTTGCAACTCTGATGGAGGCTGGCGTAATCCGCAAGCCCCTGTGCGGTCTGAAAGTGCTCGGCAACGGCGAACTTACCAAAAAAATTACCGTTGAAGCAGCAATCTTTTCTGCAAGCGCTAAGGAAAAGATCGAGGCAGCTGGTGGAAAGACCGAGGTGATCTGAAGTGTTTAAGACTTTCGCGAATGCATGGAAGTTGACAGATCTCAGAAAGAAGATTCTCTTCACTTTCCTGATCATCGTCCTGTACAGAGTCGGTGTAGCTATTCCGATCCCGTACCTCAATCCGGCAATGCTCGGTGAAATCGCCAAAATGGCGGAAGGTTCCATCTTCCAGTACCTGAACATCCTGTCCGGTAACGCATTTTCGCAGGCAACACTTTTCGCACTCGGCGTATCCCCCTATATCACGTCGTCCATCGTTATGCAGCTTTTGACAATCGCTATTCCTGCACTGGAAAGATTGGCAAAAGAGGGCCAGGATGGCCAGAAGGTGATCAACAAGATCACCCGCTATGTAACCGTAGGTCTGGGCGTGATCACCGCGTTCGGCTACTACATGCTTCTGAGAAATCAGGGTATGCTGACCGACAACGGTGTGTTTGCTGCAATCGTTATGATCACTTGCTACTGCGCAGGTTCTTCCCTGGTAATGTGGCTGGCTGAGCGTGTGAACGATCACGGCATCGGCAACGGTGTATCCATGATCCTTCTCGCGAACATTGTAGCCGGTCTGCCTTCCATGGTAAGCACGTTCTGGGCTCACCTGGTAAGCGGCAAGATCAGCGGTATCATTATCGCAATCGCTTCCCTCATCATTGGTCTGGGCATGGTTGTTTTCGTTGTATTCATGAACGAGAGCGAACGCAGACTGCCCATCCAGTACGCAAAGAAGGTTGTCGGCCGTAAGATGTATGGCGGTCAGAGCTCCAATCTGCCCCTCAAGCTGACGATGACCGGCGTTATGCCTATCATCTTTGCAAACTCCATCGTTACGATTCCCGCAACGATTAAAATGTTCCTGAACGTTCCCGAAAAGGGCTTTTGGGCAGGCTTCTTCGGTCTGTTTGAGTCCACTTCTTGGGTGTATGTAGTTCTCACTCTCCTGTTGATTGTCGCGTTTGCATATTTCTACACCGCGATCTCCTTCAACCCCATTGAGATCTCCAACAACCTGAAGAAGAACGGCGGCTTCATCCCGGGTATCCGTCCCGGTAAGCCCACCGCTGAGTATATCACGCGGATCCTGAACCGTATCACTCTGATCGGCGCGATCTGCCTCGGTATCATTGCTGTCGTTCCGATGATCGCAAACATCATCGCCGGCGGTAACCTCGGCGCACTGGCGTTCAGCGGCAACTCCATCATCATCGTAGTAGGTGTTCTGCTGGAAACCACTCGCGAAATCGAGTCTCAGCTTTCCACTCATCACTATAAGGGCTTCCTTGAGTGATCTGTCCGGCGCTGAACAGCATCTGAACAAATCAAAACGAGGTGTGGATAAATGAAAAGAACTATTCGTCTTATACTCCTCGGCGCTCCCGGCGCCGGTAAGGGAACTCAGGCGGAGAAGATCTCTGCAGAGTTTAATATTCCGGCAATTTCCACCGGCGCGATCATCCGCGAGGCGATCGCAGCCGGCACGGAAATGGGAAAAAGTGCTAAAAGTTATATCGAGCGCGGCGCTCTCGTCCCCGACGAGGTCGTGATCGGAATCATCAAGGATCGCCTGGCCGAAAGCGATTGCGAAGGCGGCTTCATCCTGGACGGTTTCCCGCGCACCGTTCCGCAGGCTGCTGCTCTGGATGAGATGGGTGTGTCTATCACCGATGTTATCTCCATCGAGGTCAGCGACGAGCGGATCATCGAGCGTATGGGCGGCCGCCGCGTCTGCAAGAAGTGCGGTGCCACCTATCACGTTGTATTCAATCCTTCCCCCAAGGGTGACAACTGCGGCGTTTGCGGCGAGGCTCTTACGATCCGCGCTGACGACGATCCCGCTGTCGTTCGCTCCCGTCTGGACGTGTACCACGAGCAGACCGAGCCTCTGAAGGACTTCTACGCAAAGAAGGGTCTCCTTAAGATCGTAGAGGGCCAGGAGAAGCTGGAGGATACGACCGCTCTGACTTTCAAAGCACTTGAGAACGCTTAATTAAATTCAAAGAATCCAGGCTATAACATGATTTTTGTTAAAAATTCTGAACAGATCCGATTGATGAAAAAAGCCGGCCGCATTACAGGCGAGGCTCTGGCTCTGGCAGGTGAGATGGTGCGCGAAGGCGTTACCACCAAACAGCTCGACGACTGCATCCGCCGTCATATCGAGTCCTGCGGTGCCCGCCCCTCCTTCCTCGGCTACGGCGGCTTCCCCGGAAGCGCATGCATCAGCATCAATGACGAGGTCATTCACGGAATCCCCTCCGCGAAACGCGTCCTGAAAGAAGGCGATATCGTGAAGATCGACGTGGGCGCCTTTATCGGCGGTTACCACGGCGACAGCGCGAATACCTTCCCCGTAGGACGGGTCAGCGAGGAAGCTCTGAGACTGATCGAGGCCACCA
>JBGVKV010000103.1:0-10797 GCA_045123975.1 Eubacteriales bacterium
AAGACACCATCTCAAACGCCGAAGTTTTCTTCCGCCCCCTGCGTTTCCAAAAAGGAAACGCACCCCCACCTACTTCCTTGGCTGCGGATATATAAATCGCTTTTGCAGGAGGATGGGGCGGCAGTTATTGTTTTTAATGCAACACAAGCCCATATTACACTTATTATATCACACTCCACACCCCGTGTAAAGCGACAATTGGTACAATTGTTCGCATTTTTTGGCGAAAATAAAAGGGCGGGATCCCGCCCTTTTCCTATTCTTACACATTCTTTTGCTTCTGCCGCAATGCCGCATTGATTTTTTCCGTATTTCGTTTGATCACGCAGTAAATGACGACCCAAATCACCAGATACCCCACCGCAAAAATACCGGTAAAGATCAAAACGGGCAAAGCCCCCCACACCAGCCAACCGTTCAGCAGATAGGTGCCCAGATAGCTGAGGTACAGAACGGCGCCGTGGATCAGGATCGCCACCATCAAAGGAAGCCGCTCAATCGGATAGATAGCGTTCATTCCCCCCGCCACAAAGGCCAAAACCGCCAGGGAAAGGATCCCCACGCAGACCTGGTGCACCGTCAGTGTCTCCACCACGCCGCACCGCTGCAGAATCCCGTACACCACAGCCAGCACCAGGGGCCCGAAGCCGCAGGCCATCAGTCCCCGGCGGAAAAAATCCAGAACAAATCGTTTCATAGTTTTTCATACCTCCGTCTGATCTCCGCAAAGCACCGCCGGGAAACGTATTCCCGATATCCGCACCGGAACACGGCGTCCACGCCGCCGCTGAACACCGCGTCAAACCGCAGAATCCGATGCTCGTTGGCCAGAGTGGATTTGTTGATGCGGATAAAATAGGAGGGCAGAATCTCCTCCAGATCCCGGAGTCTGTCCTGCAGGCGATAGCGGTTGCCCGCCTGATCGATGGCCACTACTTTTCTGTCCAGAACCGTGACGCATTCGATCTCCCCGAAGGAAAGGCGGCGCATTTCGTTCTCTCCATATCCCATAAGAGAATCCGTACCGGAATAGCTGCAGACCAGATTCTCGATCTGCTCCGTCAGGGAGGAGGGTGCGTGCACGGTGACAACGATCTCCTCTTCCGCATCCTTGTCAATAACGAGTTTGTATTTCATGCTGTAAAGTCCTTACTGCTTTTTCATTTGTGCGAGGAAACAGAACACGGCCGTAACCGTTATCGCCGTACCGTACAGCAATATGGGCCACAGATGGGGCACTGCCGCCCCGAAATCGCCCCGGCACAGTGCCCTCTCCAGCTCCACGGCGTGGACAAAGGGCAAGACCCGGGCCGCTTTTTCGAATACGCCGCCCACAAGGCTCAAATCAAACCACACGCCGGACAGCCAGGCGGAAAGATTGGACAAGAGCGAGCCGCAAAGGCCGCCCACCTGCTTCACTCCCAACACGCTGCCGCACAAAAGGCCCAGCGCGATATGGAACACCGCCATAGGGATCATCCCGATCACGGCATAGAGAATATTTACACTTGGAGCAAGTCCCAGGGGAATAGCCGCCAGGTAGCAGATGATTGTCTGCCCGAGGGCGATGGGCAAAAGCGGAAGCATATAGCCGAGGATAAATTCCACGCCCGTCAGGGGTGTGGTGTACAGCCTCTGCAAAAAAGCGCTCTCCCGATCCTTGGCCACCAAGGTGGCGGCAAAGAGGGTCATAAACGACAGCCCGAACACGGAAACACCCGGCGTCAGGGTGTCGATCTCGAACAGGCTCACCGGAATGTTTGCCTGTATGGCGCTGAGCAGAAGCAAAATCACCAACGGAAATCCGAGGCCGAACAGGAGGTTGAGCGGATCCCGCAAAATCTCTTTGGCGCACCGCGCGGAAAACGTCCTCATTCTCATACCCCGCCCTCCTTGACAATGGAAATAAACGCCGACTCAAAATCACGCGCTCCCGCACGTTCTTTCAATTCCTCAGCCGTGCCCGTGGCCAACAGCCGGCCGTCCCTCATAATCCCGATGCGATCGGAGAGCGCTTCCGCCTCTTCCATATAATGGGTGGTCAGAACCACCGTTATTTTTCCCCGCAAGGAGCGGATCACTTCCCACAGCTCGCGGCGGGCAAGAACGTCCAAACCAAGAGTGGGCTCATCCAAAAACAGAATCCGCGGCTCGCTGATCAATGCCATAGCGATGCTGACGCGCCGCTGCTGGCCGCCCGACAGCTTTCCGGCTTTTCGCTGTAGAATTTCCTCCGGGATCAGCCGTCCCGTCAGTTCCCCGATCTTCGCCACGGTCTTTTCCCTCGAAAAGCCGTGGATTCCGCAGATCAGCGCCAGATTTTCTCTCACGGAAAGATTGGGTGCAACGGCAGTCTCCTGGGGCGATACCCCGATCAGACGCTTCACCTCGTCCCACTCCTTTATCACGCTGTATCCACCCACAAAGGCATCCCCCTCCGTGGGCTTCGTCAGGCAACAGAGCATTTTGATCGTCGTGGTCTTTCCCGCGCCGTTCACGCCCAAAAGGGAAAACAACTCCCCCGCCTGTATTTCCAGATTCAGTTTGTCCACGGCCGTCACACGTTTGTACCGCTTCCCAAGATCTACCGTTTTGATGGCTTCCATCGGACGGACCTCCCTTTCATTTCTTACTGTTATCAGTATAACAAATCGTACTGAAAAAATGTTGGTTTTTTTCCCATCGGTCGTCTCCGTTGTCTTATCGGTTGTAAAACGGATGACAAAAGCCCCGCCATTTTTGGCATGAGCGGGGCTTGCGTTTTGTATCAAATATCCGCCGCGTCCCAGTACCGGGCGCCGTAGCGGGTGATGAATTCCTTACGGGCACGGTTACTCTATTCTTATACCGCGCTCAAGATAGCCAAACTCGCCCTCTTCCCGAATCTCTGCCCACAGCGTTCCGTCCGGATAGTACAGGCGGTAATCCTGCTCGCCGATTCTCTCCGCGGTCAGGGGGATCAGCTCGCCGTCTTCCCACAGCCACAGCTGATCGAAGCCGCCGATCCGTTTCACATCCCGATTCCACAGCCGATAAAAGGGATCCTCCACCACCAGCGGCACCGCTTCAAAGGACAAAGGCGTTCCTTTCGCCGCCGCCAGTTTGGCGGTAAGGGTCCAATCCGCCGCCGCCACGGACGCCACGTGTTCGTGATAGGGATAATTCTGCTCCGTCACGGGAAACTCCTTCACGCCGAGGAAGCCCACGCGCCCCTCCATCTCCGCTTCGTGCTCCAGGATCGTCTGTGCCAGTACCCGATCGGCGGCCGCCGTGGCTTTGTAATCCCCAATCTCCGAAGCACATCCAAGCAGGCACACAAACACCATAGCCCCGCTCACCGCCGCCATGGCCCGCCCGCGGCGGATGACGGCACGGAAAAACAGATCGATGAGAATCGCCGCCCCCACAAAGGAGGGCACCGTAGACCGCAGGGAAAAATAGGGACGTGCGATCACGAAAAAGGGAGTGATCGGTGCAAGGAACAAAAGCAGTCCCCACAAAAGGGCCCTCACCCATCCTTCCATAGGCCCGGCGGTGCCCCGCTCACGGGGCCAATGCAGAATTCCGTACCATACACTGATGCCCACGGCGGCAAATCCGTACAACCAGCCGCCGATGCCCCCCGTAAAGCAGGCGGCAAGTCCCCGCCAGAATCCCACGAAGGTGGTTCGCACCCCGGCACTGAGGAAGGACATACCGATCTGCCGCGCCAGATCGGGCAAAAAAACGTTAAAATAATAGGGCGTATCGGGGAAAATCAATTCCATGCGGTCAGAAAGAGGGCTGTCCGCCGCAAAATGCGCTGTGAATCCGAAATAGATTCCCGCGCACAAAAACGCCAGCCACGAAAGTGCTGCACGCCGCTCACGCCAATAACGGAGGAAAATCAACCCCGACAACGTGAAAGATAGCACCAAAATCTGCTCGTAAAAACCGAAGGACAAGAGTTCCAACAGGAAATACAGCGGCACACGCCACCATTTCCCCGCATCAATAAATCGGCAGAGCACCGCCGCCGCACAGGCGGTGAAGAACAGTCCGCTGACCACCCGGGTGGCGGCGGAAAGCCAATACGTTCCCTCGCATCCCAGGGGAAGGAGGGTGTAGATCACCGAAAAAACGGGACCCACCGAAAAGAATCGGGACAGCACCCGCTGAAACAGCACGCAGGAAATTCCGTGCATCACCGCCATCAGGATCGCGGCCAAAAACAAATTTTCCATCCGCCCCACCACAAACAGATCGGTCAGAGCGGCCAAGGGCCGGGAGGAAAACATCCCCTCCCGGGCGATCAGCGCCCCGTAATCCACCGAGGTGGGGTAGAGAATATACTGCACCGTATCGTCCAGAATCGGCTCGTAGCCGAGCCCGCCGAAGGAGGCCCGCAGAAGCAGGGCCAGAACAAAAAGCACCGCACAGGCAAGGGTGCGCCTTGTGCCCGTGCTGCTGAAACGTAAGTGCAAACGGAACATACGCATCCTCCTGTGCGGTATAGATGGATCAAATATCCGCCGTATCCCAATACTGGGCGCCGTAGCGGGTGATGAACTCCTTGCGGGCAGGCAGATCGTCGCCGAGGAGCGTCTCAAACATCCGGGCGGTGGCGGCCGCATCCGTGGGATTCACACGGATCAGCCGGCGGGTGGCGGGATTCATGGTGGTCATAGCCATCATCTGGGGATCGTTCTCGCCCAATCCTTTGGAGCGCTGGAGGGTGTATTTCTGGCCCTCCTTCTCCAGCCGGGCCACGATCTCCGCCTTCTCCGGCTCGTTGTAGGCGAACAGGGTTTCCTTCTTCGTGGTGATCTCAAAGAGGGGAGATTCCGCAATGTAGATCTTACCCTCCTCGATCAGCGTAGGCAGGAGACGGTAGAAGATGGTGAGGAGCAGGGTGCGGATCTGGAATCCGTCCTCATCCGCATCGGTACAGAAGATGATCTTCGACCACTTCAGGGAGTTGATATCGAAGGGAGCGGCGTCGCTCTTGACCTTGCCCTTCAGTTCCACCCCGCATCCGATAACGCGGAGCAGATCCACGATGATCTCGCTCTTGAAGATGCGGTCGTAGGTGCTCTTCAGGCAATTCAGGGTCTTGCCGCGGACGGGGATCACCGCCTGGAACTCCGCATCACGGGACAGTTTTACCGACGTCAAGGCGGAATCACCCTCCACGATGTACAATTCCCGCTTGGTGGGATCCTTGGAACGGCAGGAAACGAATTTTTCCACCCGATCCGCCCCCACGCCCGTGGAGGTCTGCAGCTTCTTTTTCAGATTCAAACGGGTGCTTTCCGCGTTCTCGCGGGAGCGCTTGTTGATGAGCACCTGATTCAGGAACTTCTCCGTCTCGGCGGGCCGTTCCATGAAGTAGATTTCCAATTGTTCCTTAAGGAACGCGGTCATAGCCTCGGCGATAAAGGTGTTGGTGATGGCCTTTTTCGTCTGGTTGGCATAGGACGTCTGGGTGGAAAAGCTGTTGGTGACCACGATCAGACAGTCCTGGATATCCTGGAAGGTGATCTTGGATTCGTTCTTGGTGTATTTTCCGGCGGCCTTCAGCTTCTTATCCACCGCATAGGTGAACGCGGTGCGCACCGCCTTCTCCGGGGATCCGCCGTGCTCCAGAAAGCTGGAGTTGTGGTAATATTCCAGCACGTTGACCTGGTTCGACACGCAGAATGCGATCTCCGCACGGAGCTTGTACTCGTCCTTGTCGTCACGGTCCCGGCCCTTGGTCTCCAGTTTCCACAGCTTGGGCTCGGTCATGGCGGTCTCGCCGGCGATCTCACGGATGTAATCGGAGATGCCGTTTCCGTAGAGGAAGGATTCCTCCGTGAACTTGCCGCCCTCCTCCTCAAAGCGCAAAACAAAGGTGATGCCCGCGTTGACCACGGCCTGCTTCTTCAAAACGTCGAGGAAGAATTCTCTCGGGATGTTCGTATCGGTGAACACTTCCAAGTCAGGACGCCATTTCACGGTGGTACCGGTGCGGGGCTTCTTGCCCGTCAGGGGCTCCTTCTGGAGCTCGGACACGGGCTCGCCCTTTTTGAAGTGGATAGACGATGCCACCCCGCCGGAGCAGGATATAACGTCCATATATTCACTGGAATACTGGGTGGCGCAGGCGCCCAGTCCGTTCAGACCCAAGGAATACTCATAGGCGGCGCCGCTGTCGTTGTTGGCGTATTTACCGCCGGCGTACAATTCGCAGTACACCAATTCCCAGTTGTAGCGGCCCTCGGTCTCGTTGAAATCCAACGGCACGCCGCGTCCGAAATCCTCCACCATGATGGAGCGGTCGGCAAACACCGTGGTGATGATCCGATCGCCGTAGCCCTCGCGGGCCTCGTCCACCGCGTTGGAGAGGATCTCGAAATAGGAATGCTCGCATCCCTCCAGACCGTCGGAGCCGAAAATAACGGCGGGGCGCTTGCGGACACGGTCCGCGCCCTTCAGCATGGTAATCGACTGGTTATCGTATTGGGGTGTTTTCTTAGCCATAATTCCCTCGTAAAATCGTATTTTGCCAAGGATCAGTCCAGCCCCGCCCGCAGCAGCACGGAGTCGGCGGAGGATGTGAGACTATCGATATTATACAGTACCAGCACCCGGTCTGCCCCGTATTCGTCGATCAGGGCGGCGGTGCTCTTTTTGTAGTAGCGGATATCCACGATCACAAGATCGTAGTGCTGGGCAAGGAACGGCACGGCGCTGTGGGCGAAGCTGTCCTTCACCAGCAGCAGGGTGGGGCGATCGGCATCGCCATTTTTCGTGACTGTCACCAGGGCATTGTTACCGCCGATGAAGGAGGAATACTTGTCCTTCTTTGAGAGGTACGACCTATCGTAGAACCCCGCAAAGGAGGTGCCGTTATCGAGAATCGTGGTGGTGAAATCCGTATCGCCCGCAAACCGGAAGTATTCCATCGTGTCGGGGGCGATCCAGGACATGCCGGCGGTGGACCAGGTAGTGCCGAAGAAGGCGTCGCTGACGACTTCTCTTGTGTAGGATTCAACAGGGGCGATCTCCTCACCCATCTCGGCAAGGATTTCTTTGGCGCCGTAGTAGGCACCCAGGGTTGTCCAGTGATGATCCGTCCGGTAATACACGTACTCGCCGGCCTTCGCCCTCTCGTGGAGGGGATCCCGCAGGGGCAGGATCTCACAATCCAGCGCATCGGCTTCCTTCGCCAGGGCTTCCCACAACGCATCGCTGTAAGCGCTGCCGTAGAAATCGGGGAGGGTATGATGGAGCACGTCGGCACTCCGTCCCGCGATGGCCACGGTAGTGGGGATATTCCGATTCTCACACCATTCGGCCAGCGCGTCGATGGCGGAGAGATTTTTCGTCAAGCTATCGGTATTCACCGATTCGCTGCGGGGGATCAGAGTACCGCCCTCGCCCAGGATCACGCCGTTGTTGCCCATTTTGCCCAGCGCCATCTCGGCAGCGGCCTTCACACGGATGAAGAAATCCCGGAAGGGGAACTGATCCGCCATATAATCGGCGATGTCAGCGGTGAACCGGCCGTCCATCAGCCGCTCGGCGGTGAATTGCGGGGCCTGCGTCAGATCCTTATTCTCCGTTTCGGAGAAGGTACGGTCGGGGATCGCCCAAAAGAGGACGGACAGAAGAAGAATGAGGGCGGCAAAAACGGTCACGAAAGCGCGGTCCAGTTTTTTCGCTTTCCTGCCGCCGCCCATCTGGATGGCAAGAAGCCGTGCCGCTTCGCGGTCACATTCGGGCATTTTCATAAGCCGCCGCTGTGCGGCACCCAATCTCCGCCCCTTTTATCACAAAGGAGAGATTGGCTCCCGCATCCTTTCTTTAGAATTCAGAATCGATAATACAAAAATGGATTGTAGGAAGAATTGACCAGATAGGCCACGGCCAGGAAGAGAACGGCCACACAAAGAATCGCCGTCACGACCCGCACGGGGGCATCGTGCTTCTCCCACAGCTTATACAGAAGCTTTCTCGGATAGGGGGTGGATGCCACCACCAGAATGGCGAGAAGGATCAGGGAGGATATCCAGTCAAAGGCACCGCCCGCATCGATGAATCCGGTGGCGCGGCCGCCGCCGAACATAGTCGCCAGATAGGAAAGGCCGGCGGAAAAGTCCGTGGACACGAAAAGAAGCCAGCCGAACACCACGGTGATCAGGGTATAGACGTGGGAAATAAATTTCGGAAGCTTATCCAGAAGCTTCAGAAGGAACGTCTTCTCCAGCATCAGAAGGACGAAGTAGTACAGTCCCCACAAAACGAAGTTCCAGGAGGCCCCGTGCCACAGTCCGGTCAAAAACCACACCGCCAGCAGATTGAAGATCTGCCGTCCCCGGCCGAGACGGTTGCCGCCCAGGGGGATATACACGTATTCACGGAACCAGGTGGAGAGGGAGATGTGCCACCGCCGCCAGAAATCCGTGACGGAATTTGCCATATACGGATAATAGAAATTCTCACGGAAGGAGAAGCCCAGCATTTTGCCAAGGCCAATGGCCATATCCGAGTAGCCGGAGAAATCGAAGTAGATCTGGAAGGTATACATGATGATGCCCAGCCAGGCCGCCGCCACCGTGGTTTCGGGGGCTTCGCTGATGCGGGTCCAGATCTCACCCGCCGCATTGGCAAGGAGCACTTTTTTGCCGATACCGGCGGCCAGGGTGCGGACACCCGACGCAAACAGTGCGGCGGAATGCTTTCGGGAGCGGAGCTGATCGTCCACGTCCTTATAGCGGACGATGGGACCGGCAATCAGCTGGGGAAAGAGAGTCACGTAGGTGCCGAATGCCGTAAAATTCTTTTGGGCATCCGCATCCATACGGTACACGTCGATCACGTAGGACAGCGCCTGGAAGGTGTAAAACGAAATGCCCACAGGCAGAGCCACGTTGAGGTGGGACAATTTCGCCCCCGTCAGGGCCGTCACCGTATCCACGGCCAGATTGGCGTACTTGAAGAAGCCGAGAATCGCCAGATTGATGACGATGGCGGCGATCATATAGGCTTTGGCACGCCGTCGGTTCGTTTCCCGATATTTTCCGACCATAAATCCGAAGAAATAATCCACCGCTATGGTGAAGAGCATCAGAAATACGTAGGCCGGCTCACCCCAGCCGTAGAAGATCAGGCTGGTGAGAAACAGTGTGACGTTGCGCCACTTCAGGGGAGTGACAAAATACAAAAGCAGCACGACGGGAAAGTAAAGAAACATAAATTCAAGACTGGAAAATACCATTTCTTACCTCCGTGTGCTGCTATAGTTTTGTAGTTTAGGAATGGCTTATCGAGCCACTTCCTCCATGATGAATGCCTCGAGGATATCGCCGAGATGGATATCGTCGTACTTATCCAGACCGATACCGCACTCGTAGCCCTGTGCCACTTCCTTCACGTCGTCCTTGAAACGCTTCAGAGAGGAGATCTTGTCTTCGAAGATCACCACGCCGTCGCGGACGATGCGGATCTGGGACTGACGGGTTACCTTACCGTCGGTGATATAGGAGCCGGCGATCACGCCCACACCGGGAACGCGGATCGTCTGACGAACCTCGGCACGGCCGAGAACGACTTCCTTATATTCAGGCGCCAGCATACCCTTCATAGCCGCTTCGATTTCGTTGATGCAATCGTAAATGATGCGGTAGGTGCGCACGTCTACACGGTCACGCTCTGCCATATCGGAGGCGTTCTTGTCGGGACGTACGTTGAAGCCCACGATGATGGCGTTGGAAGAGGAGGCCAGCATAACGTCGCCCTCCGTAATACCGCCAACGGCACAGTGGATAACCTTTACCTTAACTTCCTCGTTGGAAAGCTTCACGAGGGATGCGCGGACTGCCTCGGCAGAGCCGCCCACGTCGGCCTTCACGATGATGTTCAGTTCCTTAACGCCTTCCTTGATCTGGCTGAACAGATCCTCCAGATTTACCTTGGCGGCGGCGTTGAGTGCATCGTTCTTCGCCTTCTCACGGCGCTGATCGGCCAGGGTTCTTGCCATTCTCTCGTCCTCAACGGCGTTGAACTCGTCACCGGCCTGGGGAACCTCGGCCAGACCGACGATCTCCACGGGAACGGAGGGGCCTGCCTCGGTGATGGTCTCACCGCGGTCGTTCAGCATAGCGCGTACACGGCCAACGGAGGTACCGGCGATCACGATATCGCCCGCGTGGAGCGTACCGTTCTGCACGATAACGGTGGCAACGGGACCGCGTCCCTTGTCCAGCTTTGCCTCGATAACGATACCCTTGGCGCGGCGGGTAGGATTGGCCTTGAGCTCCTTCATTTCCGCAACGAGCAGAACGTTCTCCAAAAGATCGTCAATACCCATCTTGGTCAGAGCGGAAACGGGCACGCAGATGGTATCGCCGCCCCATTCCTCGGGAACCAGACCGTGTGCGGTAAGCTGATTCTTAACGGTATCGGGGTTGGCGGTGGGCTTATCCATCTTATTGATGGCCACGATCACGTCAACGCCGGCGGCCTTGGCGTGGTTGATAGCCTCAATGGTCTGGGGCATGATGCCGTCGTCGGCGGCAACCACCAGAATGGCGATGTCGGTAGACTTGGCGCCGCGGGCACGCATGGAGGTAAAGGCCGCGTGGCCGGGGGTATCCAGGAAGGTGACCATATTTCCGTTCACATCGACAGTATACGCACCAATGTGCTGGGTGATACCGCCGGCCTCGCCGGAAGCGACGGAGGCATTGCGGATGTTGTCCAGCAGGGAGGTCTTGCCGTGGTCGACGTGGCCCATGACCACGACGACGGGAGCGCGGGGAACCAGATCTTCTT
>JBGVKV010000104.1:0-8086 GCA_045123975.1 Eubacteriales bacterium
CGCTGGACGGTGGAAAATTGTGCATTCCCGTACGATACGACGAGCTGCCGCAGCATCTGATCGATGCGTTTGTCGCGGTAGAGGATAAGCGCTTTTGGGAGCACCACGGCGTGGATATTTTGAGAACGGGAGAGGCGGCAATCAACTATCTGACCAAAAAAGAGGCACGCTTCGGCGCCTCGACCATTACCCAGCAGCTGGTCAAAAACCTGACGGGCGATAATGAGGTTCGCGTGCAGAGAAAGATCCAGGAGATTCTTCGTGCTATCAATTTGGATAAGGAGAAGAGTAAGGAAGAAATTCTGGAGATGTATCTCAATATCGTGAATTTCTCCAACAACTGCCGCGGGGTCCAGGCCGCTGCCAACTATTTCTTCAGTAAAGATGTTTCGGAGTTGACACTGACCGAGTGCGCATCATTGGTGGCTATTGTCAATTCCCCATACACGTATGACCCGGTCCGCTATCCCGAGAACAATATCTTCCGCCGCAATCTGGTACTGGACCAGATGGAGAAATACGGTTATATTACAAAGGCCGAGTGCGATGCAGCCAAGGCGGAAGATCTGGTATTGAATCTGAATAATCAGAAAGAGGACGGCGACGGCTCCAACATCTTCTCCTGGTATAAAGAAGCCGTGTTCAGCGACGTGCAGGCCGCGCTTATGGAGAAATACGGATACGACGAGTATACATCCAGTATGATGATCTACTCCGGCGGTCTGAAAATCTATACGGTAATGGATCCATTCGTGCAGGATACTCTGGAGGAGTTTTACGAGAACGATGAGGAAAACTTCCCCCGTTCCAACGACGGTCTCCAGCCTGAATCCGCTATGGTAATCATCGATCCTTATACGGGTGACGTGCTTGGCCTGGTGGGAGGCCGCGGCGAGAAGACCATCAACCGCGGATCCAATCACGCTACAAAATCCAAGCGATCCCCCGGTTCCTCCATCAAGCCGCTGGCGATTTACGCACCGGCATTGGAAGCAGGTATTATCAATTACGCTTCTGTGTACGATGTTGTTCCCGTTACCTTCGGTGATTACGACGAAGACTGGAACGTGGTGGAAACCGCCGCTGACGGCACCACGGTGAAAAAAGTCGCACCCCGTGCCTGGCCGGCCAACTTGCCGAACACCTATGCCGGCTTGACTACTGTCAATCAGGCGATCATCACGTCGAAAAACACCGTGGCGGTTCGTGTTCTGCAGGAGCTGACCATTGACAAGTCCTTCGATTTCGTTAAGAACAAATTGGGCATGAGCAGCTTTATCGATTCGTATACTGCGCCGAACGGAACGGTATATACGGATAAACTGCTGGCACCGTTGGCTCTCGGTCAGATGAACTTCGGTCTGACGGTGGAGGAGATCACAGCGGCATACTGTATCTTCCAGAACAACGGCGTGTACAACAAGCCCCGTACGTTCCTTGCCGTATACGATAACGAAGGCAATCTGATCCTTGAAAATAAAGAAGAGTCTACCATCGTTATGAGTGAGCAGAATGCCTCCCTTATGACTATGATGATGGAGAACGTTATGAATCAGGGTACCGGTAAGGTGGTAACCCTTCGTAATACGGTGGACGTGGCCGGTAAGACCGGTACCGCCGGTAACGACTTTGACCGTTGGTTCCTGGGCTATACCCCCTATTACGTGGGCGGTGTATGGTTCGGTTACGAGATGAACCAGACTCTCAGCGATTTCAAGCAGAATCCCTCCTGTATCGTTTGGGATAAGGTTATGACCAAACTCCACCAGAGATATATCGATGACGCGAAAAACGGCGGCGAGCCGCTGAAGACCTTTACGACAGCGGCCGGTATCGTAGAATGTGAGTACTGCCTGGATTCCGGCATGCTTCCTTCAGCAGCGTGCAAGCTGGATCCCCGCGGTCACCGCATAGCTACCGGATATTTCACCCCCGACAATATGCCTACGGAAGAGTGTGACACCCACGTGGTCGTTAAGTATGATTCCGAGGTGGGCGGCGTGGTTCTGAACGAGGCGGACTATACGGGCGATCCTTCCAAGCTGATCGATACTGCGCTGATCCGTGTGGAGAGCCGCAGCTTCCCCATAGAAATCACCGTGGTGGATGCTCAGTACGTGTACCGCGATCTGCCCAGTGACGTCCGTCCAGGCGGATGGTGGGCGGAGCCCTTCTTCCAGAATGCGATTCCCGAAGGCGTTTACGTGGGACAGTCCGCCAACTGGACGTTCTACAACAAATTCTGCTACGATCACTACAATTTCTATTGGTGGGATTTGATGGAACAGCAGCAGAACGCAGAGACCGAGAACACAGAAGAACCGGATGATTCCGGGGATAGTTGGGACGATGTGTTTGACGAGGATAAAATTTACGGATATGACTAAGGCGTAATCCCGTTTTTTTCCGTGATTGCCAATCAGCCTTGACTTTTTTTCGCAAATGATGTATACTGTTTTCAGTGAAATATTGAACATTCCGGAGGATGTATTATGAAGAAATTTAAGATTTTTGCTTTGGTGCTGGCTGTTGCTATGCTGTCTGCTTGCCTGATCAGCTGCGGTACGCAGAAGATTAAAGTAGAGGCTAAGGTCGGTGTGTACGTAGGGGAAGAGTTCCTTCTGAATCCTTTCTCCGTAACCGTTCAGAGCGTGGAAGCTCCCACCATTCTGCAGGCAGTTCGTGAAGCCCTTGAGTTGAACGGAATCGAGTATGAAGCCGATGAGATGGGTATCAAGAGCATCGCCGGCAACGCATACAAGAATGACGGTAAGACCACCTGCTTCTGGACCTACACCATCAACGGTGAGGAACCCTCCAGCGGCCGTGCCGGCAACACTCCCATCAACGAAGGCGATACCATTATCTATGTATATCAGCAGGAATCCAACGAGGATCTGGCTGAAGCAGGCTCCAAGGCGGAGTAATCCAAAAAGTAACACCTCATACTGCGGTATGAGGTGTTTTTCATTTATATAAATAAAAACCCGATGGCATGTTGCCATCGGGTTTTGTTTTGCTTATTAGCCCAGTCTTGCTTCCAGAGCAGCCAGCTCTTCCTTGAGCTCAGCAGGAACACGGTCGCCAACCAGGTTGTAGAATTCCTTGATGTTGTCCAGATCTTCCTTCCAGGACTCTACGTCAACGGAAACCAGATCACGGATAGTATCCAGAGTGATACCCTCAAGGCCTTCAATGTTGATGTCCTCAGCCTTCGGAACGAAGCCGATAGCGGTTTCAACAGCGTCAACCTTATCCTCGCAGCGATCCAGGATCCAGGTGAGGACTCTCATGTTGTCGCCGAATCCCGGCCAAATGAAGTGACCTTCGTCGTCGGTGCGGAACCAGTTCACGTGGAAGATCTTGGGTGCGTTGGGAATGGTCTTGCCCATTGCCAGCCAGTGTGCCCAATAGTCACCCATATCGTAACCAACGAAGGGACGCATTGCCATGGGATCGCGGCGAACTACGCCAACAGCGCCGGCAGCGGCAGCGGTGGTCTCGGAGGCCATGATGGAACCAACGAAGGTACCGTGCTGCCAGTTGAAGGACTGGTATACCAGGGGAGCGGTCTTCGCACGGCGGCCGCCGAAGATGATCGCGGAGATCGGCACACCCTTGGGGTCATCGAACTTGTCGGAGATGCAGGGGCAGTTCTGTGCCAGGGAAGTGAAGCGGGAGTTGGGATGAGCACCGCAGGTGGACTTATCCTTCTTATCGAACTTCTTGTAATCCCAAACGTTGCCCTTCCAGTCGATAGCGTTTGCGGGAGGATTGTTATCCAGGCCTTCCCACCAAACGGTATTGTTGTCCAGATCGTGTACTACGTTCGTGAAGATGGTATCGCGCTTTGTGGTCTGCAGCGCGTTGGGGTTGGACTTCTCGTTGGTACCGGGAGCAACGCCGAAGAATCCGTTCTCGGGGTTTACTGCCCACAGACGTCCATCTTCGCCCACACGGAGCCAAGCAATATCGTCACCTACGCACCATACCTTGTAGCCCTTCTTCTGGTAGATCTCCGGAGGAATAAGCATAGCCAGGTTGGTCTTACCGCAAGCGGAGGGGAATGCAGCGGATACGTACTTGATCTCGCCCTGAGGATTCTCCAGGCCGAGGATCAGCATATGCTCAGCCATCCAGCCTTCCTTGCGGCCCAGGTAGGACGCGATACGGAGTGCGAAGCACTTCTTACCCAAAAGAACGTTTCCGCCGTAACCGGAGTTTACACTCCAAATGGTGTTGTCCTCGGGGAAGTGGCAGATGTAACGGTTCTCTTCATCGATGTCAGCTTTAGCGTGCAGACCCTTGATGAAGTCGGGGCTGTCGCCCATAGCCTCCAGAACGTGTGCACCGGCACGGGTCATGATGAGCATGTTCAGTACAACGTAGATGGAGTCGGTCAATTCGATACCGTATTTAGCAAAGGAGGAGCCGACCTGACCCATGGAGTAGGGAATAACGTACATGGTTCTGCCCTTCATGGAGCCGCGATACAGCTTGGACAGCTTCTCATAGCACTCAGCGGGAGCCATCCAGTTGTTGATGTTGCCTGCATCTTCCTTCTTGCTGGTGCAGATGAAGGTTCTGCCCTCAACGCGCGCAACGTCGTTGACAGCGGTGCGGTGCAGATAGCAGTTGGGGAGAAGATCCTGATTCAGCTTGATGATCTCGCCGGTGGAGCAAGCCTCTTCTCTCAAAGCCTCGGTCTGTTCGTCGGAACCGTCGATCCAAACGATTTTGTCAGGCTGAGTCATAGCAGCCATCTCATTTATCCAGTTAAGGATATGCTTGTTTTCGGTCATTGCAAATCTCCTTAAAATTAGTTACAGTTTTTTACCTCATACATTATAAACTATTTTACACCAAAATGCAAGTGATTTTCCAAACGAAACTTTTTTTTACAAATTGGTAATAAAAGTGCAAAATGCATAAAATGACATCCAAACTTGCAAAAAATCATCAAAAAATATTTCATCCAAAAGGCGAACTTATGTTTGACACGGGCGAACAAATGTGTTATAATGAATCGAAAGATTGAAAAGTACTATATTGAACGATAAACGGGAGTGGCATTATGGAACACTTGACAGACCGCGAGAAAGATATACTTGCTTATATTGCAAAGATCCTGAACGAGAAAGGATATTCGCCCTCTGTACGCGATATTAAAGCGGCACTTTCCATTCGCAGCACCTCTACCGTACATACCTATTTGCAGCGCCTGGAAGAGAAGGGATTGCTCTCCAAAGAAAACGGAAAAAGCCGCACGCTGCGGGTGGATCCAGCCTATCAGGCATCCATCGGCTTCAACGCACGGATTCCGATTTTGGGCCGTGTAACGGCCGGTATGCCTATTCTGGCAACGGAAAATTTTGACGGATACGTGGATTTCCCCACCGTAAAGGATAACGGAAGAACGGAAGGCCTGTTTGCTTTGCGCGTTTACGGCACAAGCATGATCGAGGCCGGTATTCTGGACGGCGACGTGGTCATCGTGGAAAAGACGGAGACAGCCGACAGCGGCGAGATCGTCGTGGCTATGATCGAAGACGAGGCTACCGTGAAAACCTTCTATAAAGAGAACGGCCATTACCGTCTTCAGCCGGAGAACAGCACCATGCAGCCGATCCTTGTGGATTCCGTACAGATCCTGGGCCGCGTGATTACCTCTCTCCGTTACTATCATTGATCAGCTTTTGCGACGTTTGACGGCGGAAGGGAAAACTGTTTCCTCACAAAGTTGAGGAAAATCCTGCAAATTCATGCCTCGCATACCTTGTTATGCAAGTTTAAGGTGCAGAAAATGCATTTGAGCGGCTGAAGCCCTTCGGTGTGTCAAAAGACAATAATATGAATACGCAATTGGAAGAAAAGCGGGAGTTTTCTCCCGCTTTTGTATATTTGTACGCTTATTGGGAAACCTTTCGGTGATACCAAGTATCGAAAGGAGAAAACTATGGGAACACCAATTATCCCGGGCCTCGCGGGAACGCAGACGGAAAAGAATCTGAATGAGGCAATCAACGGCGAAAGCCGGGCACATCTGAAATATCAGTTGTACGCCAAGCGGGCAGAGGAGGAAGGATATTATCCCATCGCACAGATTTTTCGCGAAACCTCCGGCAATGAGATGGCTCACGCCGAGATCTGGCTGAAGCTGATCGGTGAGATTGGCAATACCGAAACCAATCTTCACCAGGCGGCAGACGGAGAGCGCTGGGAATGGACGGATATGTACGCGGGCTTCGCCGAAACCGCCAGACAGGAGGGATTTTCTCAGATTGCCGCTCTGTTTGAGCGTGTGGCATCGGTGGAGAAGATGCACGAGGAACGATACGTTGGTCTTGCGACGTCCCTGCAGGAAGGGAAGGCCTATTCATCGGATTCATCGGAAACGGCATGGATCTGCCTGAACTGCGGCTACGTGCACGTAGGGAAAGAGCCGCCTGTGGTTTGTCCGGCTTGCGCCTATCCCAAGGGATATTTTGAAAAGAAAAACGGATAATCACGAGAAGATGCCGCCTCAGACGGCATCTTCTTTTTGCGATTTTTGCAAAACGTATGGAAATACGCGAAAATAGGTGTTATACTGTATACGTAACGTATTGTAAGGGAGGTGTGTCCGTTTGAAAAAACGCCGCGGTCTGACAACAGCACAAATATTGATCCTGGGCTTTCTATGTGTGATCCTGATCGGCGCATCCTTGTTGCATCTGCCCGTCGCGTCCCGAAGCGGCACTTCCGTCCCGTTCGTGGATTGTGTGTTTACGGCTGTCAGTGCCACCTGCGTTACAGGCTTGGTGGTAACGGATACAGCCCTCACCTGGAGCGGCTTCGGACAGGCTGTGATCCTTCTTATGATCCAGATCGGCGGCCTCGGGTTTATGACGCTGGCGGTGATGCTGTCCAATTTGATGCGGCGCCGTGTGTCTGCCCGTGAGCGCGTCATTTTGGCCAACTCCTATAATCTGATTTCCTTTGAGGGTCTGATGCCCTTTGTGCGCCGTATCTTCGGCGGAACGCTTCTTATCGAGTTGTGCGGTGCGATCGCGCTGGCCTTTCGCTTCATTCCCCTGTACGGATGGGGGAAGGGCATATGGCACAGTATCTTCCATTCCGTGTCTGCTTTTTGCAACGCGGGCTTCGATCTGATGGGCGGGGAGAGCGGTGCGTTTACTAATCTTACTTCCTTTGCGCCCGATACCTTGGTCAATATTACCGTGATGCTTCTTATTATGATCGGCGGTATCGGATTTGTGGTATGGGACGATATCCTCTACTATGTTAAGGAACGCCGCCGTTTCTCCGTGTATACGAAACTGGTTCTCACCGTTTCCGCTATTCTGTGGATAGGCGGTGCGCTGATCGTGGCGATTCCCGAGTGGAATAATCCGGCCACGCTCGGCATGATGAATCCGGGGGAGAAGGTGATGGCATCCCTGTTCCAGTCCGTTACTTTCCGCACCGCCGGCTTCAACACGATATCCCTGGGGGATATGCACACCCTTCCTAAACTGGCATCGGTGCTGATCATGTTTGTGGGCGGCGCATCCGGCTCTACTGCCGGCGGCGTGAAGGTAGGCACTGTGGGTATTCTGGTCTATGCGGCTGTTTTGCACGCCTGCGGACGGAAACATATCACGGTGTTCCGCCGTACCGTCCCCTCGGAGGACGTGATCCGTGCGTTTACGGTGGTCACCGTACAGTTCCTTGTGACGATGATTGGTGCTCTTTTCCTGATTGGCGACGGAGCAGAGCTGATGTCGGCTTTGTTTGAAACCTTTTCCGCCAGCGCGACGGTGGGATTGTCTTTGGGGCTTACCCCCACGTTATCTTTGGCGAGCAAGATCGTTGTGATGATTCTGATGTTCTTCGGCCGCGTGGGAATCCTTACCATTGCCACGCTGCTCAGCGATAAGGAAGTCCGGGAAAAGAATCAAATGCAGTATGCGGATACCCATCTGATGATCGGATGAGTAGGAAAGGATAGATTTATGAGAAGTTTTTGCATAGTGGGTCTGGGATGCTTCGGTATGGCGCTGACCAACGCCCTTCTGGAGAAAAAACTGCAGGTAATGGTTATCAG
>JBGVKV010000105.1:0-28271 GCA_045123975.1 Eubacteriales bacterium
GTTTACGATTCGCACGTCGGTGAGCTTTGACACGATGGGAAGAAGCGTATCGTTGAGTGTTCTGTCATCCTGGCAGGCGATCAGCGTATCGCACCACTCGGCGAAGATATCGTTGTCGATCCTGTCGCGGAGATTACGAAGCGCCGCCTTGGTATCGGAGGAAACCATCATCGCATCGCCGACGAAACCTGCGAAAATGTCGCGGATCGGAGGCTTGAGATTCGTTAGGTTTTCCTTTACCGAGGTCACGATATCGTCAGTTCGGATGTAGGATGTGGTTACGACCGAGAGCGCTGTTTCCATTTCTTCACGGATGTGTTTGTCGTAGGCGGAAATCGTGTTTCTCGCAAAAAGAAACGGAAGTCCCGCAAATGCTATGGCGAAGACAGGAATCATAAAAAAGTTGTCGATCAGCACCGCCGCGATACAGCCTGCAATCATAAGCATCAGCGATGCCGCACAGGTGACCGTGAACTGATTCGATTTGCCTGTTGCAGTTAATGCCTCACGCATATGAAGAAGATCCTTTGTAATCTTACGGGATTTCTTCTTTTTCTGCGCAATCAGCACCTTATCACGGAGCGTCTGCTCGGGGACAACCATGTGCATGATGTCATCGGTTACGGTTTCCGGTGTAAGTTCAAGGATGAAGAATGTGCCTGCTACAAGGAGGATGAAGCATAACAGATACAGACTGATCATGCGGATCCCTCCTTAAGAAAGCAGTTCAGATCATCCTGCGGCGCACCGTATTGAATAAGGCGTTGACGGAGACTGTCCGACATAAGATTGGGCTTTCCGAACTTACCTTCGATGGTGAGTTTGCCGTCCTCGACGGAGTTGCGGGTGATCTGGTAATTGTACAGACAGTTATACTCGCGCCTTCCGTCAGCCCCTATGACACATTCGGAAATGTCCATGCATTTTCTCTCGTTGTTTTCAAGCTTATGGGCATAGACAACAATGGGAAATGCCTGTGCCGCCTGCATCAGCGAGGTATCGAAGTCGATGGGAAACCGCTTCTGACAAAGGAGCGCGATACGGAGATGCGTTGCACCAGCCGGTCCTGCATGAACGGTCGATACCACAGTATGACCGGTCAGTGATGCTTCCACCGCCGCATAACATTCCACATCTCGCATCTCACCGACACAGACCACGTCGGGATTGAATCGGAGAGATGCTACAACAAGATTTTCCTGCGTAATGTCATAAGCGGGATTGTCCGAGGGGCGGGACAAGGTATGCACAACATTGTTGATGATGTCGCCCTTTGCGTTCCTGCGGATCAGAGACAGTTCTCGTGAACCGGATTCGATGGTAAACACGCGCTTGTTATTCGGAATGGATGTCATGATTGCATTGAGAAGCGTGGTTTTACCGCTCGATGTTGCTCCTGCCACAACGAACGGCACACCGTAACGGATGCACATACATAAAAAAGCCACCATTTCTTCGGTGGCAAATCCTGTTTCGATGAGATTGTCGAGAGTGACTCTCTGCGGATGGAGCAGTCGGATGGATACCGATACTCCTCGTTCCTCGTCTACGATGGGATCCTTTAGTGCCGTTACTCGGGTATTGTTCGGAAGATGTCCCTGTGCCATCGGTGTTGCATTGTCGATGATCATGCCTGAGTGATGGAGCAGACGCTTGATGATATCCACCGCGTGCTGGGGTGAGTGGAAGTGTTCACGAAGTTTCTTGATAGTGCCGTCAAGGAAAGTGAGAGCAATATCGTCCCAGCCGTTGATATTGATCTCCTCGAGATCGGGAGAGCCGAGGAACGGTGTTAGAATACTGTATTCCGCCATTTCGCGGTACAGCTTATCGATCAGAGCCTTGGTTTCCATGCCTTCGACCCTGTAGTCGTGGTCACGCAGATACTTGTCGATGTAGTTCTTGAGCTGCTGGCTCTTGTCATGCTCGATCAGTGCGGCAGCATAGTTTTTGGAGATGTATTCCTGGGTTCTCTGGAGAAGGCTCCAGAAGTCAATGATCTTTGCCATAGATTACACCACCTTTTCTACGATCGTCTTGAACTTCTCGTTGAATTTTTTGTCGGCGACCTTATAATACAGCCTGCCGTCGAGCATCTGCTGTTTGACCTCACGGCTGAACGGAACGGTAAATCGCACATCGGAGATGCGCTTCTTGGCATCCTCGATAGGCATATACAGATCCTCGTTCGGGACATTGAGTCCCGTAACGTGTTCTTCAAGGCGAAACATTGGATCGCCGTACAAAGGAAGCTGTGAGGAGAAATAACTGATGGATGACAGCTCGGGAGAGGCAAGGCGGATCATCTGATCGGCGCATTTGATTGCAACTCTTGCGATGGGATTTCCCAGATTGCTCGTGCAGTCCACAATGACATAATCACAAAGGCTGTCAAGCACCGAAAACATGGCGTGCACTTTGCCTTCATCGAACTTCGGATAGGTGTATTTGTTCTCGCCGTCCTTGAATCCGAGGAAGCCGAGGTTGACCTTGCCTTTGACCGTCATGATCTGCTTCACAAGATTGTCCTGCGTGACCTCAAGCTCTGCAAGAACCTTGCCGACTGAGGTCATGTTTTCGGACTTCTCATTCGGGAAGATGACGGGAAGCGTCGGGGTTTCCATATCGGTGTAGAGGATGATAACCGTGGACTGGTATTCCTCGTAGATACTTCTTGCCAATTTCGTAGCGAAGGTGGTCTTGCCGGAGTGGGGCGAACCCCATATAGCGATGGTTTTAGCCATTATCAATCACCACGCTTTCAAGATCAGCATCCTCACTTTCCGCGTTTTCAGCTTCCTTTGCCGCTTCTTCGGCGAGGCGTTCAAGAATCACAGCCTGCTCTGCAAGCATTTTGGTTGCCTGCTTATCATTGCCTCTGGAAACAAGCACCGCGTGGAGCTTGCTGTTGTTTTCATATTCGGCAAGGAGCTGTGCCTGCATGGGATTTACAAGAAGTGTTACGGTAGTGGGAAGCTCATAGGTTCCGTCCTCATTCTGAATCAGCTCGTCCTTATCGAGACCAGTTGCTGTGGTGGATGTGATCACACGCACATACTGCAGTGCTTCGGGGACTTTGGCAACGGTTTCGCCGTCTGCATCGGTGTAAACAATGAGGCTGACAATATCACCGTTGGTGAGCTTACCGGAAAGACCGCCTGCGAAGGACGGAATGGTGATACTCATTGCTACCTGCGAACCGTCCAAATTCATGAAGACATCCGATGCGCTGTCAGCGTTATCGCTGATCTTGGAAGGAAGCAGGAAGTCTGTTTTCTTGAGATCACAGGCTGCATATTTGCCGATCACCTCATCTTTGTCGGTGATCACATCGGCGGGCATTCCGAAGCTGCCGATGGTTACGATTTCGATATCATCTGCTGTAAGCTTATGCCCCTGTGTAATGTCACGAGTGATACGCACGATGTCCACTCTGCTGTCCGCGAATTTATTGACCAGAGGTGCAATAGCAAAGGACAATACGAGGGCGACAACGATGCAGATGATACCGATGATGGTTCTGTTTTTCATTGGGTTCCTCCGTTACTTAGATTAGATATGCCGCTATGATACCGACCGCAAGAAACGGTACCAGCGGAAAGGGTTGATTCTTCGAAAGCTTCTTGATTGCCCGTACAATCGGTATGGTAACGACCGAAAGCGTGAGACCGACGATCAGTGCAAAAAGTCCCCTCGGCGCACCGAGCAGAAATGCCGCGGCGGATGACAGCTTGATATCCGCACCGCCGAGTGCCTTTGCGGGGTTGATGACCGCCGCAAGGTACTGAGGCAGGAACACAAGCGTCATACCAAGGAGCATGGATGGAAGATCCCCGGCTGTGATACCCACAAGAGCGAGGATCAGCATCATGCCCGATACGCTGTCCGGTACCTCCCTTGATTTGATGTCCTTAATGCTTGCATAAATGAGCAAAGCAAGAAGGATACCGAATTTAATCAGTGACAGTATCATTGTGCGTTATCAGCCCGTGCGCTTTGTGAGAAAAAAGAACAAGCCAAGGATGATGATAAGTACGACGATGATCACGATGACTGCCGCCACGTTGTTCTGCTCACAGATGACAGAGAATTCCTGCGTCTCAGTGATATCGTCAATCTCGAACACCGCCTTGTTTGCCTCGATTTTACCGCCGCTTGCCTGCGTGATATCGCTCGGCATGGTGATGGTGAATGTCATGCGCAGCGAGTCAGTATCAATGGGAAGCTCCATTTCGGTGTCCTCGGTTCCGGTGATTTCCTGCGGATTCAGTTCAGCCTTAAAGGTGTAGGTGCTATAGAAAAGACCGGTGTTTTTCTCGATGGACACATTCTTGAAAATCGGTGTCGGTTCGGCGGCTTCTTCGGAAGTATCCGCTTCAAGGTCTTCGGTATCGAGATCCTCTAACACATCCGATTCATAGGTCATTTCAAGCAGAGCCTTTTCCATATTCTCATAGGATTCATATTCCTTCGTTTCTGTATAGGACACATAGGTGTTGCCATCATATTCATAAGTGGATGTTTCCTTACCTTCGAAGATATCAGAACCCATACCCACGAGCTGTTCGTAGGCTTCTTCTTCGATGCCGATGGTGGCGGATACCGTACCGGTTCCGTCTGCGTTAATTGCTACGCCGATGTCCTGCTGCACGCATCCGGTAAGCAAGGCAAACATACAGACAATAGCCATAAGGAGCATAATGTGTTTCTTCATGATGTGATTTCCTCCATGTTGCTTAGTAAAGATTGCGGGACGGATTCTGTCCGCCCCGCAAAATAAAAGACTGACCGTTATCGATCAGCCTGCGAAGTTGAAGAGGTTCTGGATCTTCGTGGTGACGGTAGGCATGATGGTGTCATCGAAGAGAGTGTAAAGACCGCTGAGAAGAAGTGCGCCGATGACTACGGCGATAAGGATCTTGACACCGGAGTCGACGTAGCCTTCTGCGCGGGTGTTGGCGATAGCGGTCTGAGTACGGGTTACGATGGAGTTGAACTTATTGGAAATGGAGTTAAAGAACTTTTTCATAGAATAATTACCTCGTTATCTTTCTTTGTTTTTTGATTTGTTGTGTGGATTTCGGATTAGCCCGCGAAGTTGAAGAGCTCGGTGATCTTGCTCGTTACGGTGGGCATGATCGTGGTGTTGAAGAGTGCGTAGAGACCGGAGAGCAGAAGCGCACCGATTACGACTGCGATAAGAATCTTGACACCAGAGTCTACATAGCCCTCGCCGCGAGTGTTGGCGATAACGGACTGGGTGCGTACTACCATAGAGTTGAACTTGTTGGTGATGGAGTTGATGATCTTTTTCATAAAATAAATACCTCGTTTTCTTTTTGTTGATTTGGATTTGACTTTTGGATTTGTGTTTCGTGGATTACTTCATTCCGAAGAGCTGGTCGTTTTCGCTGATACCCTGAACATTGCTGTCGTAGGCCTTTTCTACAGCCGAGAACAGTTCCTTGCGGATTTCAGCATTGAGCGGATGTACGATGTCCTTGTGCTGGGTTTCGCCCTGCGAGTTTTTCCATTTGTCCGCAGGCATGGACACAAAGCGGCCTTTCTCGCCTTCGATCAGCTTGACTCCGTGAATGGCAAATGCACCGTCAAGGGTGACATCGCAGATGGCTTTCACAGAGCCTGTGTCGAAGGTCTTCTGTACTTTTGCTTCAATCATCATGGTGTTTTCCTCCTTTCCTCGTTTGATGGTGTTATATATAAAAAAGCGGAGCATCGTGTGAACGAAAACTCCGCTTCTTCATATCAATAAAAGCCGTATATACCGAATCCCGCTGAAGTTTCCACTTCTTCGGGCGAGATGTCCTCCGTCTGCTCGAACATCTTCGTATACTTTTCGATCTGCTCATCTGTGAGATCCATCGTCCCGCCAACTCCGTCATCGCCTGCAATGAGCATCGGTCCTGCATAGATATCTCCATTCAATCGACGGTTTCCATCCATGCCGATGAGCTTTGCTTCTTCATTTGAGAAGATGAAGGCATTATCCTCGAACGGATACGTGGCCTCGATCCATCCGCCTACCGCCTGCTGAAGTGCTTCGAGAGTATCAGGAATGATCATCTCATACGGTGCTTTGTGCGGTTCGATGACAAGCATTCGCTTGCCTTCGATCGGTTCGACTGCGGATGCATCAAAATCATCCAGTTTCTTGAACCCAACTCGGTCACAGAAATAACAACCATCCTGCTCAACATCAACGATATCGCTGACAGAGAGAGAATGGCCGTTGTAACCGATTGGGTGATCCTCGTTGCAGAGTATGAAGACTTCTTCGAGATTACTGCAATCTACGTTCCCGTCGAATACGCATTTATAATCTGAAGGATCAATGCCTCCGTGACTCATAGTGAAATCGCATTCCATAAACATCACGTTTTTTGCATCGTGTTCATGGTCGATCTGATATACTTTGATTTTCATGAGATACCTCCCATCTTCGGACCGTATTCGTCGATGACATCGGTGATTCCGATGTCATCCTTGATACCGACATATCCCGATTCGAGAAACAGTCCGTTCTGCTCGTTGAATCGATCCTCACCGAACTGCTCATAGAGGTAATAGTCCTCCAATTCAGGATCATAACTGTATTCGCCCGACTCTTTGATGAAATACATTCCGAGATCTTCGGCGTTGTCGATTTCCGGCGCAAATGTGAAGCTGTCGAGATGCTCAGCAAGGCAAGTCAGCGCATAGATCGGTTCGGAATCCATGTACACCTGTGTGTATTCATAGAGAGCCGCCAGCTTGTCGAGATCGGATACATTGAAGTCCTGGACCTCGTGCGTAAGCCGGTTAAGATCATAGAGATCGTAATCCTCCAGTGTCCCGATAAGTTCGCTGAACATACTGCCAAGACTAAAGTTTTCGATTTTGACGGTGCATTCGTTGATATCGGAAGCACCGAGACGGTGGATAGCCTTTGCGATAGCATTCTCATGACACGGGAGGAAAAGATGCTCCGTACTGTCTCCCTTTTTTAGAAAACAGCTGATTACAAACTCGCGGTCATAGTAGCACGGCATATTCCTACCGTTAAAGAACAGGGACGGATCGTGATCGTTGATGAATACAGGCCCGTACGGAGATTCGATGCCGTTGCCCGAAGCGATAAGCTCCCGGGCGATGGATGCAAAATCGATTTTGTATTCCTCCTCCATCGTCATGCATCCGCCGTGCAGGTTCATGTAGTGATCCTTACCGATGGATGTCAATGAAGCATCGGGTGAAGCAATGGTGTAGTTGTACACCTCCTGCGTGAGATTGACCATTGTTTTGATGTCCGACACACCTCTGATATGCAGTGCTGCTCGGAACTGATTGTACTCGTCACCGAACAGGCCGTCCATACATCTGGCGAGGAGGTTAAGGTGATCGAGATCTACGTGTTGACCAACAAGAGTGTCAAGCTCTTTCGCAGCATCGTCCACCTCGACAACGAGGACATTCGTGTCAACCACGGACATACATTGGAGTTTTTCCATAGCTTCCTGCATTTCATATTCAGCACAAGGAAGCTTTAACCATGTACGCCTGCAGTTTTTGCCTATAAGTACATTCATGCGTTTTTCACCTCATTTCTGTAGACTTCATGAGTTATTCCTTTACGATGTTTCTTTTGATCTTATCCCATTCGTTGCAAAGATGAAAGAACGCTATCTTCTTTTCCTCATCAGAGAGCTCATCGATGAAATCGAGAAGGGATTCAAGATCTCCGGGCTTTTTCTTGGTTTCAGGCTTCGTTCCGCAATGATCGCATACCTTTTCGCGGTGGATGATTACGGTGTTTTCGTCCTGTTCCTCAAGGGAAAGCACATCATTATAGCGGAAGCCGAGTTTCATTCGAATTTCGCAAGGGATAGTGATGCGTCCGCGCTTGCCGAGAACCTTGTAAATCTTGTTCATGTGTAAAATCCTTTCTGTGTATGTGTGTCATTGATTAGTGTCTGTTTTTACATCTGCACGTGGAGCTGCAAGGCATTTCTGCAGGATGATCATGGAGCTTGAGAATTCGGCCGCGGTAGTAGTTGTTGTAAGGCAATCCCTTGTGGGCATCACCGAATCCGCAGGTATATCCGTCTTCATCTCCCTGACGCGTGCCTCTTTCAAAAGCACTTGCCAAGACTGCCGAGATGTCCTCGTCCATTTCATCATCGTCGTAGTCATCGTTTAACTCGTCATTCTCGGGTAAAACTTCGGCGAGATCTTCTTCATCGTAAGGCTCTACGTGAATCTGACCGTCTTCATAGGTCGTGATGAAAAGGGTATCTTCCGTGATACCCATTGTCTTGATCATCTCCTCGGGGAGAGTAAGTGTGATTTTCATTCTGAAGTCCATATTATTTTCCTTTCTTTCAGTAACTGTCTGCTTTCCTCCATAAGGTCAAAGAGTGACAACTGGCGGATAGCATTGATTTTTTCTTCTGTATCATAGTTCGATATGATAAGCTCTGCATATTGCTTTCCTGCCTCATACCGCTGTGCGATGTTGGAAAGTCTCGAGGTTCCTTCAATAACGATGCCTGGGCGAGAGTAAAGCTCTCGTATTTCGGGACAGTCATTATATGAAAGCAGAAACTTTCCTTGCATCGAGCACAGTGCGTTAGCAAGCCGTTCGTGATCCTTGGTGGTGAATCCGACGTCTTCGTAGTAATCCTCGGTTTCATAATACGGAGGATCGCAGTAGAAGAAGGATTCCGGTCGGTCATACTGTTTGATGAGCTTCTCGAAATCCTTGTTTTCGACAACCACTTTCTGGAGTCTTGAGCAAGCCTGTGTTATGAGGGGAAAATTGTTCCACATCGAGTGGGGCTGTGCTCCAAACGAATCGAGACCGGAGGCATAGCTCTGGCGAATGAGCTGATAGAAATACGCAGCTCGCTTGATATCAGGGATCTCAGTCTTTGTATGCAGTGTTTTGCGAACAAAGTCGAAATCGATGCGTGAATTGAGTACATAGGTGAGTTCGGCAATCAGTTCTTTGGGGTGGTCCCTGACACAGCGGTACAGGTTTGCAAGATTTGGATTGAAGTCGTTATACACTTCGAAATCCCTGCCTGCAGGCTTATGAAAGAGTACCCATCCACCGCCGCCGAACACTTCTATATACCGTTTATATTTGAGTGGAAAACGGGCAAGGATCTCATCTCGGAGAGCCTTCTTGCCGCCGATCCAACTCATGAAGCTGTTCATTAAGTTATCCTTTCCGAAAGACCGCAAAACAAAAAAGCCCCGGCTGTGTGGGGTAAGCACACAACCGGAGCTTCATCGATCTTTCTGTATTAAATTGTGGGGTTTATGCCAAGTCGAAGGGTTCGTCATCGCTCTGAATGGCTGCATTCTGATAAGCATCTTCACCGAGTTCGCTGAGAAGATTATTAAAATCATCAGTGTCAAAGCAGTCTCTGATACCAAACTCCTCGGCGGCTTTATCGAACTGTGCCATGTCGAGGTCATCGGTAATCATGGATTCCTTCAGCGCAAGCCATGCCTTTCCTTCTTCACGGTTCCAGCACAGCGACGTCGGAAATCCGAGCGTCTGATCGCATTGGAAATCGGGTGAGACCTCTGTACTGCTTGTATACAGCCATTCCACTTGCTTTTCAAACGCACTTTGATGAAATCCGCCAAGTCTGTTCGGTACATAATCAGACAGCCATGTACCTCCGAATGTTTCATGCGTCCGAAGCCGCCACATGGCGAGCTTTCCGATGTTCAGCTTGACATCATCGGTAAAGTGGAAAAGGAGATTGGTCAGTTCGTCATGCTTGAAGGCATTGATCTTACTGAATTTACTGTCATTCATAAGGATACCTTCTTTAGCAAGCATTTCGTTGACACCGTCCACCCATTCCTGAAGATCACCTCCACAGCCTTGAAGGATGATTCCTTCACTGCGTTTCATATTGCGGAGGTCCTCTGCAGTTACGATTCGTATTTCACTCAAATTTGACACCTTCCTTCGTTTCGAAATCAGGCTCCATAAATTGCTTGAACGTGATATCTTCGCCCATAAAATTCATAGAGTTGTTTTTGTCAAACAGCAAGAAGTCGCCATTTCCGAGAGCGAGCGGCTCGTTCGTTACAATCGAGCCTCCGTGATTGACAGATACTATCTTCTCGATGCCGCAGAACTGCTCACCATTGCTTCCGCTTCTCAAATGATAGAGGTGAAGCCCTTGTGGAATATCATCTTCGGTGAGTTTTCCGTTAGAGAACAATCCCGGTTGTCCGCACACAGAAACCAACTCATACGTGTCATTATCGATGTTCACATACGATGTTTTTGATGCGCTCATAACAAGCCCGTAGTCTTCTTCGAGGTCGTATCCCCAAATGGAAGCTGCGGCTTCAAGCTGTTCCTTGTCGTTGCTCGGCTCATCATAGTCGATCATTTCACCGCCAAGGTAGGTTCTGCTTCCGCAGTCCTGCCACAGATCCTCGTTTGCCCACATATGCTTAATGGATACTTCGGGATACATCTCCGAAAGCTTTTCCACGATAGGATGAGGAGCAGACCATGCAGTCTGGAAGCAGATCTCGTTACCGCCATCATAGGAAGGGCTGTAGGAGTTCCATTTTGTGTTCCAAGTATCGCCTCGTGTACGCCAATCGTACCATGTGGTAGCACCGTACTGCATGAGATTTTCGACTGCAGTTTTTCCGAGCCGGATCAGTTCATCTTCACTGTGATATTGAGTTGCATTCCGGATTTCATCCGGTGTTAATGTAGCGTTATGGCGAAGGAAGGATCGAGAGCCGTTTAGACGCTCCTCCAAGGATGTGAATGCAACGGGATCCATCTTATCCTTGCCGTAATATCTGACACTTGGATTTACCGATGTGAGATACAGATTGATTCCTCGGTCGGTGCTGCTTCCACTTTCGATATCCAAACTCGGAGGCATTGGCGTGATCTTGTTGAAGTCGATTGTACCAATTCCGGTAGTTTCGACCTCTGCAGAATCGTCGTAGCAGATCTCGGAGAGAATCTGTTTGAGGCGTTCATCCGGGCAGTCGAAGGTAAGGCGGTTAATTACATGATTTGGCATTGTCGTATTCCTCCAATTTGAGTATTTCTTCCATGAGTTTTGTTCCGACGGCAGTCACCACATTGGTGGTCACGGAATTTCCTGCCATCTTGCAAAGCTGAGCTTCGGGGATGCCTGCTTCAACAAGTCTGAAGAACTGCTCGTCTGCAAACCCTTGAAGCCTGAAGCATTCTTGTGGCATCAATCTCCTCACAAGCCCGCTGTAAAAGACTCCGTGCCTATCTTGAGCAGTGAGAGTGAACATAGGCTCGTTCAAGTCTTTCATTCGTCTGCCTTGCTGTCTTACGTTTTCTATTTCGGGTGTCAGCACGGCTCTTGCGTCTGAGATGAGCATGCCTGAATGCTCGCTTTTCCGATTGTTTGGCGCCGCAAGATATGATAGCAGATCGCACCTTTCATAAGCGGAATAAAAAAAGGCCACAGTGTATCTGTTTACACTGTGACTCACCAGTACAAAATATCGTATTTTACGTCAGACACGGGTTTGACTCCCCTCAAACCCCAAAATCGGCAAATTGCATCTTTTTTTGGCACTCAAAATCCGATTTTTGAAAAAGCGAGGAAATGGGCGAAAAAACGAGAAAAACGCAGGAAAACCTGCGTTTTTCAGGGTGCATCTTTTTTGTACGCACTACGTGGTGGAGGCGGTGGGAATCGAACCCACGTCCGAAAACCCCTTAACGCAACTTTCTCCGGGTGCAGGGTACCTATGATATTTCCCGGTGAAGGCGCCGATACCCGGGCCCCTTCACGCGGTAGCCTTTTTATGCATGACCGATACAAAAGCGAACTCTCGGTTCACGTTCGCTGCTCATTTGACGCCCGGGGTTATGCCGCAGCACTCATAACGCGGACGAGCGGCTTATAGCCGCATACTGCCATTAGGCAGCTGCAAATTCAGTGTTTGCGTTTAATTTTAAGTTAGGGATGATTTAAGAGGTTCCCCAACCTCTACCCGCTTATCACGTCTCAGAATCCCCGTCGAAACCTTTACGCCCCCATGGAGATTGAGAATCAATCGTAATCCCGACCCCGGGATTTGGTATACCGCTCGATGGTGCGGTCCGCCTGCTTCTTCGCCTCGGCATCCCGCTTATCGTACAACTTCTTACCGCGGCACAAACCCACTTCCACCTTCACACGGGAGGAGGAAAAATACAAGGACAAGGGGATCAGCGTATAGCCGTCACGGGCCACGAGACCGTGGAGACGCATGATCTCCCGCCGGTGCATCAGCAGTTTCCGATCCCGAAGGGGATCCCGGTTATAGATATTGCCCTTTTCATAGGGGGAGATGTGGATACCGGTGGCGAACAATTCGCCCTCCCGGATCTCGCAGTAGGAATCCTTCAGATTGACCTGACCGGCGCGGAGACTTTTCACCTCGGTACCGAACAGCGCAATGCCTGCCTCGTAGGTGTCTTCCACGAAATACTCGTGGTATGCCTTACGGTTCTGAGCGATCACCTTGCGGCCGCCCTTGTTTTTCTCAGCCATACGCCATCCTCCTTTGTGAAAATCTTCGTCCGGACATTATTATACACCAAACCACCTCAAATAGCAATAGGGAATTCTCTTGCTTTTTCGTCAAGCACAAAAGACACTGTGATTAATGCACAAAATATGTGCACTTTTTTTATTGACAATGTCCCCGCATAATGTTATACTAACATTAGTAACACAAAATTAATGTGAAAAAGGAACATAAATAACTATGCAGTATTTTATTGACAGTGCGAACATCCCCGCTATTGACGCCATTTGCCGCTCTTTCCCCATCACCGGTGTAACCACCAACCCCTCCATCATCTGCAAGGAGAAGGAGGACCTGAAGAAGATCCTGACCGGCATCCGTAACGTAATCACCCAGAAGCGTCTGCTTCAGGTACAGGCCGTGGCCAAGACTGCCGAGGGCATTCTGGCAGAGGCAAGAGCGGTTCGTCTTCTGGTTGGCGATCCTCTGGCTATCAAGGTTCCCGTATGCCGCGAAGGCCTGCGCGCTATTCCCATGCTGAAGAACGAGGGCTTCCTGGTTACCGCAACCGCTATCTTCTCTCCCCAGCAGGCTATGCTCTGCGCGTGCAGCGGTGCCGACTACGTAGCTCCCTACATCAACCGCTTCGACTCTATCTGCGGCGACGGTGAGCAGCTGGTTCGCGCTATCGTAAACCTGTTCGACGCCAGCGGCATCAACTGCAAGATCCTGGGCGCAAGCTTCAAGAACATCCTGCAGGTTGAGTCCATCATGGAGGCCGGCGCACAGAGCGTTACCATTGCTCCCGAGCTGTTCGACGGTATCGTATCTCACCCCATGACCGATCTGTCCCTGGAGACCTTCGACCGTCACTGGAACGACGTATATGGCGGCGCCAGCATCGATACTCTGCTCAACGCATAAGTTTATTCACATACCAAAAAGGAGATGCCTGTGGCATCTCCTTTTTTTCAGTTTCGTGAGCACTTCTCCGCGTCGATGGCCAGAACCACCATCAAAGCGTGTAGGGAATCCACGGGATCGCGGACGTCGATGGTATAGGTATCCGTAAAGTTGAAGAGTTCCTTGGAAACGGTAGCCACCGTATTCCCGTCACGGTCGCAGATCTCGTAATCCCACTCGAACAGATCCCCCTCTACCTGCCAATCCCGGCAATCGAGGGAAAATGACGGACGGAAGAAGGAGAATTCCTTTCGCACCGCACCGACACACTCCTCTCCGATATAAATCTCAAAACAGGGCAGAAAACTGAGGATCACCTGCTTTAAGGTGGCCACGTGACGGCCGGAAGCATCGTTTACGTGGAGACAGTGACCAAAGGAGAGTTTTCCCTCCACCGTATAAAGAGTATCCCCCGCCTCGTTGTAAATATCGTAACTGTCAAGCCAGGAAAAAAACCGCTGACGGAACAGCATTTTCATACGCCATTACCTCCCTTAAGGATATCTTATTCTACTATGATTCCTCACACGTGTCAAGGGTACGAATTCATAAAATGTCCCCTTGCGGAAACACTACCAACGGGTGAGATTTTATTCTCTCACCTTGACAAAATGGCAAAAATCGCCTATACTGATTGTATCGGCAATATGTCCAACAACCACACAAAAACCGACGGATTACTCCATCGGTTTCTTTATGGACTTATTCAAATCGGGTCTCCACCAGTTTCCGGCATCCCTCGGGCGAATAGCGCCAATAATCCATATGCCGGACGGCATCCGTGTCTACAAAATAACGCATATCTGACGGGTGGCTCTCCGCGTGGGTATCCACAATGACCAGTTTGATCTTCATCCGCTCCGGCAGAATGCTCTTTATGTATACGGCACAGCGGTCCCCCACGTGTACGCCTTCCCGCAGTTCCGCCAATCCCGCCAGATTGGGGGACAGCTCCACGAAGATTCCATAGGGCTCAATGGAGCGAACGATGCCGGACACCGTTTGTGTGGGCGCAAAGCGGGATGCGTTTTCCTCCCAGGTACCAAGCAGCTCCCGGTGAGTCATATACACCCGCCCGCTGTCGTAATCGATGGTTTTTACGAGAGCCATAATGGATTCCCCCGGCGTCAGCCGCTCGGAGGGATGAGAGATACGGGATACGGAGATACAGTCCACGGTAAGAAGCGACACGATCCCACACCCGATATCCACAAAAGCCCCAAAGGGCTCCAGATGGGTGATTCGGGCAGGGAGAATATCTCCCGACCGTCGGTGCAGCACCCACTGCCGCATACATTCTTCCTGGGCCGCACGGCGGGACAGATAAGCCACCGGCTTCCCTTCCCCCGTGTCAATACGCAGGACCTTGAAGCAGACGGGCTTGCCCACCCGGGTGATGATGGCGATGTCCTTCGTCTCACTCCCGTCGTGGCTGTACGCCGCTTCCTCTCGTTCAATGAGCCCCGTGCATTCTCCCAGATCCACCCGCAACGTCATACTCCCGCAATCGCACACACGGGCGATTCCCTCCAGAATCCGGCCCTGTGCCATTGCCCGCTGCAGTCCCTGCAGCGATCCGGTATATACCCCGTTTTCCTGTGTGCCGATCCGCATTCCCTCGGGACAGTATCGCTGTTCCGTCATTTTTCCAGCCCCCTCTTTTCCGTCAGTGGAAATTCCGATATGCTATATCTTATGAGGCTGTCCCCGCCGTTATGACGGACAGCCGGGAGGTTTTATGAATCGAAAAGCAATTCTGAAGGATGCCGGTCTGGTTATCCTCGGCAGTATTCTCTACGGCGCCGCACTGGCCATTTTTCTCACGCCCCGCAACATCGTTATGGGCGGCGCGTCCGGTGTGTCGGTGACCATCCACGCCCTGTCCAAGCTGCCGGTAGGTATCGGTATTCTTCTGCTTAATATACCGCTGCTTCTTTTGAACATCCGCCTTTGCGGATGGCGGGGCATGGCCCGCACCATCATCGGTGTATTCGCCACCTCCGTCTTCACCGATCTGCTGGAATTCCTGCCGCCCGCGTCCGAGGATGCTTTGCTCAGCGCGTTCTGCGGCGGTGCCTTGATGGGTGCGGGTGCCGGCATCATGCTCCCCCGGGGATTTACCACCGGCGGCTCGGATCTGGCAGCCTATCTGATCAATCGGAAAATCAAGAAATGGAGCGTGGGATCCATCCTGCTCACCCTGGACGGTATGATCATCGTGGGCTCCGCCATCGTTCTGAACAACTTCAGCGGTATCATTCACTCCGTAGCGGCAGCACTGGCTTATTCTATGGCACTGAACGCAACGATGAACGGCATAGGCCGTGCAAAGCTTTCCTTCATCGTGTCGGACCACTACGAGCAGATCAGCAACGTGATCATGGAAAAGATCAATCGGGGTGCTACGGTGCTCCACGGCAAAGGCTGGTACACGGGCAAGGACAAAACCGTGGTTATGTGCGTAACCAAACGCTCCGAGCTCTATATGCTGGAGCAGACCGTTCACGAGATCGATCCCGGCGCCTTTATGATCATCTCCGACGCGGCTCAGGTATTGGGCGAAGGCTTTGAGGCAAAAGAGAATCATTGACATACTATCCCCCCGACGGACCCCCGGTCTGTCGGGGGATTTTCTTATGCCCCTTGACAGCACATGGCTCCGGTGGTATGATGGAAGCATAAAAACATCCCGTTGCGCATCCCCCGCGAAAGGAGCAACTTATGATCCGCTACACCGTTACCGAAAACAAAACACTGAGCCCCATCGACACCAGGCAGAAGGGCTGCTGGGTATCTCTGATCGCTCCCACTGAGGAGGAAATCCTCGAGGCATCCAACGCCTTCGGCGTGGATCCGGAAGCACTGCGGGCTGCCTTGGACCCGGAGGAACGCTCCCGCATCGAAACCGACGAAAACTATACCATGATCCTTGTCAACATCCCTACCATCGTTACTGCCAATCAAAAGGAACTCTACGACACCATTCCTCTGTCCGTGATCCTGACGGAGGATTCCGTGATCACCGTGTGCTCCCAGCACTCTCCCATCCTGCGTCAGTTTGAGGAGAACAAGGTGCGGGATTTCAATACCGCCATGCGCTCCCGTTTTCTGCTGCAGATACTGTTCCGGGTAGATTCCCTTTATCTGCAGTATCTGCGCAGCATCGATAAGCGAAGCGAACAGGTGGAAGCACAGCTCCACCGCTCCACCAAAAACCGGGAGTTGATTGAGCTTCTCCGTCTGGAAAAAAGCCTTTTGTACTTCAGCACTTCCCTCAGATCCAACGAAATGGTACTGGAAAAGATGCTCCGCATCGACACCATCAAAAAGTATCCGGAGGATGAGGAGCTTCTGAACGACGTTATCGTCGAAAACAAGCAGGCCATCGAGATGGCGGGCATCTACAGCGGTATCCTCAGCGGTACCACGGATGCCTTTGCCTCCATCATCTCCAACAATCTGAACATCGTCATGAAGGTGTTGTCCGTCATCACCATCGTGATGGCCATTCCCACCATCATTTTCAGCGCCTACGGCATGAACGTGAATCCTGCGGGCATGCCCTTCGCCACCTCCCCCGCCGGATTTGCCATCATTTTAGCCATCGCGGCAGGCATCAGCGCCGTGCTGGGCTTTATTCTGGCTAAACTGAATATGCTCCGATAAGCAAACAACCGCACAGCCCTTTGGCTGTGCGGTTTGTTTTATTCAGTGCTGAACGGGGGCAAAGCTTTCGTCCACGGTGATCACGCAGAAGTAATCGGGGTAGACTTCCTTGACTTTCTCCCGAATCCGACGGCACACGTCCGTGGGACAATTGGGACAGTCCGCGGGAACCACACAGTCGAAGATCACGTTGGTATGGGTGGGACCGGGCACGATACGCAGATCGTGCACGGACAGATCCGGGTGGATCTGTGTCACCGTATCCGTAAGGAACAGCCGCAGCTGGGCTACCACCGGATCGGCGGTGACGATGGGGTCCATGTGCACCACCATATGAATGCCCGTATGGGCAAGAAAATCTCTTTCAATATTGTCCACCATATCGTGGCTCGCCAGCACGTCGTGCTCTGCGGCCACCTCCACGTGAACGCTGGCAAACTGCCGTCCCGGGCCGTAATCGTGGAGCATCAGATCGTGGGTGCCCAACACGCCGGGGTAGCTCATGATCTTGTCCCGGATCATCTGCACCGTTTCCGGATCGGGAGCACGGCCCAAAAGAGGACTGACGGTTTCCTTCACCAGTCCAACGCCGCTGTACAGAATGAACGCCGCCACGGCAACGCCCATATATCCGTCCAGATCTACCCGGGTGAAGTGAGAGATGACGGTAGCCGCCAGCACGGCGGCGGTAGACAGCACGTCGTTGCGGCTATCCGCCGATGCGGCCTTCAGCGCGCCGGAATCGATGAGAATGCCCACCTTCCGATTGAACACACACAACCACAGCTTTACGGCAATGGAGACAATCAGTATCCCCGCCGTAACAAAACGGAACACCGTCAATTCGGGATGCAGAATCTTATCCAAACCGGACTTCAGCAATTCCACACCGATAACAAGAATCAATACGGAAATAAGAAGCCCCGACAGATACTCGTACCGGGCGTGTCCGTAGGGATGCTCCGGATCGGCCGGCTTGCCGGCCATCTTGAATCCCAAAAGGGTGATGATGCCGGAGGAAGCGTCGGACAGGTTGTTGAACGCATCCGCCGTAATGGCCACGCTGGCGGAAAGAACACCGGCCAGCAATTTGAGGGCGAACAGAATCAGATTGCTGACAATGCTCACGGTACTGGACAGTTTTCCGTAGGCGGCACGCACCCGCGTATCTGTGGTCTTTTCGTGATCGGGAACGAATTTTCGAATCAGAAAATCAGTCATACTCAGAACGGCAGATCGATATAGCCGAGATCCTCCAAAAAGATTTTGAGGCCCATAAGAACAAGGACAATACCGCCGAACAGTTCTGCCTTGGACTTGAACTTCGTACCGAAGATATTGCCGATCTTCACGCCGATAGCGGACAGAACGAAGGTAACTACACCGATGAAGATCACGGCAAATACGATCTTGGAGCCGATATCCATTGCGGCAAAGGTAACGCCTACGGCCAGGGCGTCAATGCTGGTAGCGATAGCCAACGGAAGCATAGCGCGGAAGCAGAAGGAGCAATTCACCTCTTCCTCCTCTCCTGAGAGAGCCTCGCGGATCATATTGGCACCGATCAATCCAAGAAGAATGAGGGCGATCCAGTGATCGATCCCGGTAATCAGGCTCCGGAACTGCACACCAAGCACAAATCCGATCACGGGCATCAGTGCCTGGAAGGCACCGAAATAACCGCCGCAGGTGGCGGCGTGCCTGAAGGTAACTTTTTGTACGGACAGACCCTTGCAGATAGACACCGCGCAGGCGTCCATAGACAAGCCCACGGCGATGATAAACAACTCCCACAAAGACATAGTATTCTACCTCTATGTATGAACTAATATACCGCAAAAGGGGGAAGGTGATCGCCTTCCCCGTTTACCGGATTATTATAGCACAAATCCCATATAGTGTCAAGGAACATCCCACCGCTCCCGACAAAAGAAAAACGCATTTTTTCCCGCGTGTCTTGCAAAAGGCAGATTCCGATGCTATACTTATTATATGGATATGAATACACGGGATAATCAATGTGCGAATGCCTACTCCTCCTCCCAGCTGGCCTATCTGGGTGACGCGGTGCTGGAGGTTATGGTTCGCCGTCAATTGGTGCTCTCCCACGCACCCCACCCCAGCGAAACCGCGCTTGCCTACGTTACCGCCGCCGCCCAGAGCGATGCTGTGGAGCGGATCCTTCCCCATTTGACGGAGGAAGAGGAGGCCGTCTATCGCCGTGCACGCAATTCGGTACACGCCAACGTACCGAAGCGGGCCACCGTTGCCCAATACCGCCGTGCCACAGGCTTGGAAGCGCTGTTCGCTTATCTGCATCTGACAAACAACACCGAGCGTCTGGAAACACTATTCCGCCTGGCCTACCCGGATCTCGCCGCACCGGAAACATAATCTTACACGCTGCATATACTGTATTGGGAGGATATACATATGGATTTTATGGATACCATCAACGAATGGGCGAAGAAGCTCTCCGATAAGACAAACGAAGTGGTGGAGATCGCCAAGCTGCGCGCCGCCAATTTCTCCAAGAACGAAAAGGCCAACGAACTCAAGAAGGAGATCGGCGAGATCTGCTTCAGCATGTACCGCTCCGGGGATGAGCTGGACCCCGGCATTGAAAATCTGTGCGCGGAGATCAAGAAACTGAAAAGCGAAATGGCCGAAAACGAGCGCACGATCCGCCGCATGAAGGAAGCGGCTGGGGATACCGTGGATATGGCCGCGTCGGGCTATTGCCCCTTCTGCGGCGAAAAGCTTTCCAAGGATGCGAAATTCTGCCCCACCTGCGGCAAGGAAATTGTACGGTAAACCACATAGAAAAAGGAGATGCTCCCGCATCTCCTTTTTATTTACTTCTGCACGCCGCGCCACAGGCCGGCATAGATTCCGTCCTTCTCAAGCAGGCTGTCGTGACTGCCCCGCTCCGCGATGCCGCTGTCCGTTACCACCAGGATCTCATCGGCGTTTCGAACCGTGGTCAGGCGGTGCGCCACCACGATGGTGGTGCGTCCCTTGCACAACTCCTCCAGACTTTGCTGGATCATCATCTCCGTGGCATTGTCCAAAGCGGAGGTAGCCTCATCCAGAATCAGAATCGGGGGATTCTTCAAAAAGATGCGGGCAATGGAAAGCCGCTGCTTCTGTCCGCCGGACAGCTTCATACCCCGCTCACCCACGATCGTATCGTATCCGTTGGGCATAGTGAGGATATAGTCGTGGATATTGGCACGCCGTGCCGCTTCCTCCACCGCTTCTCTCGTAGCACCCGGGCATCCGTAGGCGATGTTATCGTAAATGGATGCATTGAACATAAACACGTCCTGGGCTACGATGCCGATGTTCTGTCTCAGGGACAGACGGCTCATATCCCGTATATCCATTCCGTCAATGGAGATGGAGCCCCCATCTACTTCATAGAATCGGGGGATTAGATGGCAGATCGTGGTCTTACCGCCGCCGGAGGGGCCTACCAGTGCCAGAGTCTTTCCTGCCTCCAAGGTGAAGGACAAGCCGATCAGCACCGCCTTGCCGCCGTCGTAGGCGAAATCCACGTCACGGAAGGCGATCTCACCACGCAGATTGCCAACGGCAACCGCATCGGGGGAATCCTGCTCCACGGGAGCGTCCATGATCTCTACAAAGCGCTTGAAGCCCGTCATACCGTTCTGGAACTGCTCCACAAAGCCGATCAGCCGGCGGATGGGATTCATAAACACGCTGATGTACAAAAGGAATGCGGCAAAATCGGCCACGTCGATCTTTCCGTAATACACGAACAGACCGCCGGACAGATACAGAACCACGTTCAGAAGATCCCCGATCAGGGTAGTGCCGGAGGAGAACTCCGCCATCACCTTATAGGCACCGGTACGGGCGTGAACGAATCGATTATTGCCTGCGGCGAAATTTTCATTCTCGTACGCACGGTTGGTGTACGCCTTGGATACGCGGATGCCGGAGATGCTGTTTTCCAGATTGGCGTTGATCTCGCCCATCTCCACACGGGATGCCGCAAAGGCATCGCTCATCCGCCGCCGCTTCTTGGCGGCGAAGAACACCATAAAGGGCACCATAGCCACCACGATCAGAGCCAGGGGTACGTAGATACCGCACATCAGCACAAAGGAGCCGATGAGCATAATCAGCGAGATGAACAAATCCTCGGGGCCGTGGTGGGCCAACTCGGTGATGTCCATCAGATCGTTGGTGATACGGGACATGATGGTACCGGTCTTATGGTTGTCAAAATAGGAAAAAGGCAGCTTCTGCAGATGGTCAAACACATCCCGCCGCATATCCGCCTGCATCCGCACACCCACCAGATGGCCGTAATACTGGATGAAATAGTTCAGGCACATCTTCAGCAGGTAGATCGCCAGCAGTGCCCCCGCACACAGAAGAAGCATATTCAAAACGCGGTTGGGGATATAGTCCTTGATCATCTCGCGGGTGATCATCGGATACACCAGATCGCAGAAGGACAGCACCAGCGCGCAAATCAGATCGGCTGTAAACAGCCGCATATGGGGTTTATAATATTGGACAAACCGTCGAATCATACCGTTTCCTCAATATGTAAGTATTCAATGGGAAAGGGATGCCGTATTGCGGGCATCCCTTTTGTATTCATTACTGTTTCAATCAAAAGAACTGAGTGGTGTTCTTGGCAGCCTCTGCCTTACGGCGATTCTTCAGCATATCGATGATCTCGTTGAACTCATCATCGGAAATGTTGGAGGGAATGGTTTCCTCAATCAGCTCGCTTGCCTTCTTCTCCGCTTCCTCTGCCTTGGGAGCCTCTTCCTTCTTGGCAAAGCCGGTGGCGATGATGGTGATCTTCATCTTATCCTCCAGCTCGGGATCGAAGGCCACACCGAAGATTACGTTTGCGTCGGGCGCGGTCTCTGCCTTGATCATAGTGGAAGCGATATCGATATCCTCCAGACCGATGTCGGGAGATGCGGTGATGCTGATGATGATACCGTGTGCGCCGGAGATAGAGGTCTCAAGCAGCGGGCTGGAGATAGCAGCCTTGGCAGCCAGCTCGGCCTTTTCCTTGCCGGAAGCCTCGCCTACGCCCATATGCGCGTAGCCTGCATCCTTCATAACAGCGGTAACGTCTGCGAAGTCCAGGTTGATGTAACCGGGAACGTTGATCATCTCACAGATGCTCTGTACGCCGTGGCTCAGAACGTCGTCAGCGATAGCAAACGCGTTGAACAGAGTGATGCGGGTTTCGGAAACCTGCTTCAGTCTCTCGTTGGGGATAATTACGAGGGAGTCCACAAACTGACCGAACTCTTCGATGCCGGCCTCTGCCTGGGTCATTCTCTTCTCACCCTCAAATGCGAAGGGCTTGGTTACAACACCGATGGTCAGAATGCCCATCTCCTGTGCGATCTTTGCAACGATGGGAGCCGCACCGGTACCGGTACCGCCACCCATGCCGGCAGTGATAAACACCATATCGGCACCGGTGATGGAGTTGCGGATCTCCTCCAGGCTCTCCTCGGCAGCACGTGCGCCGATCTCGGGATTTGCGCCGGCACCGTGACCCTTGGTGATCTTCTCACCGATCGGAATCTTATGCTGTGCGCTGGATCTTGCCAGAGCCTGCTTGTCCGTATTGATGGCGATGAAGTCCACGCCGCGGACGTTGGAAGCGATCATGCGGTTTACAGCGTTGTTTCCGCCGCCGCCTACACCAATTACTTTAATATTCACACCGGTATCATAGTTATCATCGAATTCGAATGGCATGTTTTATGTCCTCCGTCTGTTTTTTTAGAAAATTCCTCGCCGCGCATCCTTCACACGGCAATTGTCTTTTACATTATAATATACTTTATTTTCGGTTTTTGCAATACATTTCGCAGATTTTTTCGATATTTTTTTGATTTTCAGCGTATTTTTTACCATTTTGGAGCAATAATTCATATTTTACAATTGCATAATTTTATTACACAATTGCATAATCCCATTATGTGTCCAATTTTAGCTGATTATCCAAAATGACGCTGGTGGAGCTGGTTACGCTCAGATCGATCTGGGCTTTGACGTCGGTTTTGAACAGTTCGTCCGCCAAAACCGCACCGGCCACCTTCATTTTTACCCCCATATCGGTGCTGTCGCCGAACTCCAGAAGGAAACGGCCATCCGCAACCATGGACAGATTCCGGGGGTTGCGCAGATCCACAGACGTAATCCTCTCGCGAAGGGATGATTCCAAAAGCATGGCGAGAGATTCCCGTATCTGCCGCATATGCTTTTCCTCACGGAAGGAGATCACACGCCCTGCCATTGCCGATTCCACGGCAGGTATACGGAGGTGAATCAGATCAAGACTTTCGATTTCCTCCGGGCCGATCCGATCCAGCACGCGCAGGGTGGCACTCAGCGCACGGGTTTCTCCGTAAATTTCCGTATAGAACACCGCCCTGTCCTCCGTGACCGCCATACGGATCGTGGAGGGAGCTTCTCTCGTAACGTCCAGGCCCTGCACGTAGGGATACCGGAGTGTGACTGCATTCTCCACTACACGGGAGCTGAAGGAATACAGATTGGCACCTTCCTTTACGCCGGCGGCGTGCAGTATATCCTCAGCGGCGTACCGCTCCGTTCCCGTCACATCGATATCGTGGATCACGTACATCAGCTTGTACACCGTAGCCATAGCACATCCCGCAAACACACAGGTCAGAAGCACAGCTGATACGGTTCGGCGTACCTGGTGAGTGATCTTTCGCCGTTGCGCCAGCCGATAAGCGGCCAGTTTTTTCGCATCCCGTTCCTTCTGGCTGATGAAGATTTCATCGGTGTTCATGGCCGGATCCGGCGCACTGCTGCGGCTTGTCCCTGCTCCGCCCGGCGGATGATGGGGCCGCTTTGCGGTGTGGGACTTCTGCCCACCTCCGCGGATTCCTTCATGGGAGGAGGATTTCGGTCTTACACCGGCTGCAGGGGCAGCACCGGCCGCGGCATACGCATAGGCACGCTCCCGCTTCTCCTTGGACCTTTCCGCCGATCGGGTCAGCGATTCACGGACACGGTAGGTGGATTGGGACTCCGGCGTCTTGTCCTTCATGCCGTACAGTATTTCCGCTTCGCGGATCTTCTGTGACAAACCGCCGTCCGGCTCAATCCGCCGGGTACGGATGGGCACGGCATCGTCCCCGTATATCTCATTCACGTGACGGCGGGTTCTGGCATACTGCCCTGCCCGATCACGCACGCTGAACGAGGTAAAACGTTCCGTTTTGTTCACCGCATCTCCTCCTTTCTGAGGAATTGTTTTTCTTACTTTTTCTTATTCTTCACCAGATCCAGAAGATCCAGATATATTCGCTTGTTGGCATCCGGCACGGCAAAGGCACGGATCTTTTCCTCCATGGCAAGCCGCTCTGAGGCGCCTTCGTCCGAGAGCAAATACGCAACCTTTTCCGTCAGAGGCGCAGCCTCCGTGGTTTCCAGCTCCTTTTCCTCAAAGAGAGCCGCCGCGCCCGCATCCACGAGCACCTTCGCATTCTTGTACTGATGATTTGCCGTCACGTTGGGAGACGGAATAAACACAGCGCATTTTCCGCCCATGGCCAATTCGGAGATGGTCATGGCACCCGCACGGCATATGGTCAGATCCGCCGCCGCCATACGGTAGGGCATATCGTAAATATATTCCACCAGCTGGATATTCTCATACTGATCCAAGCCCATTTCCTTGAACCAGCCGCCGCACAGTTCCTTCTCAATGGAGCCTGTGGCGTGGACGTGATAGATCTCGGGGTGCTTGGCGGTAAAGTCCCGCATCAGCTTGAGCACGGCTGCGTTCAGCCGCTCCGCTCCCATACTGCCGCCGTAGGACAGGATAAAATACTTATACTTATCGGGGATGCCCAACATCTTGCGGGCCTCCTCGCGGGTAGGAGCCACGGCGGGGTGAAGGGTGGGATTGCCCACACGGAGCAATTTTTCGGGACATTTGAGAGAGCGTCCCGTTTCCTCAAAATTCAGATACACACGATCCACAGCCGGTGCCAGCATACGCACCGCCACGCCGGGGATGGCGTTGGACTCGTGCAAGGCGCAGGGGATCCCCATTTGGGATGCCGCCTTCACTACGGGCCAGCTGACGTATCCGCCCGTGCCCACAACCAAGTCCGGCTTGAATTCCCGGATGATCTTTTTCGCCTTGATGGGGGAGGTCAGCGTCAGATAAGCCGTTTTCAGATTGGCCAGGGACAGAGATCGGCGGATGCCGCGGATCTCCACAAAATACAGAGGATAGCCGGCTGCCGGCACCAGTTTGGACTCAATGCCGTGCTTAGTGCCCACGTAGGCGATCTCGGCCGTGGAGTCATTCTGTTTGATGGTATTGGCAATGGCAAGCGCGGGATTCACGTGGCCGCCCGTACCGCCGCCGGTCATAAGTACTCGCATATATCCTCCGAATTACTTTTTCTGATAGGAATGCTTGGATATGGACAAAACCACGCCCATTTCCATAAGCAGGATGATAAGGGACGTACCGCCGTAGGAGAAGAACGGCAAGGCAATTCCCGTATTGGGAAGAACGTCGGTAACGACGCCGATGTTCAGGAAAGCCTGGATGCCCACCTGGCTGATGATACCGAACACCACCAAAGCCGAATAGGTATCCGGTGCCCGCATGGCGATCACATAGCCCCGCCAAATGAAGAGCAAAAACAGAATGATCACGGCAACGGCGCCCACAAAACCGAGTTCCTCGCACCATATGGTGAAAATGAAGTCGTTCTGTGCCTCGGACACGTAGCTGTATTTCTGACGGCTGGCACCAAGACCAACGCCCAAGGCTCCGCCGGAGCCGATGGCGTAAAGGCCCTGCGTGGTCTGCCAGGCCTCGTTCAGCTTGTCAGCGCTCTCATCCGCAAAGGTGGTCAACCGCTTCAAAGCATAGGGATTGGTGGCCAAAAAGATGCTGATGGCTCCCAGGCCGCCCACGCCTGCCAACGACGTCATCCATCCGGGATGCACGCCGCCGATAAACATCACGCACAGTCCGATGGCACCCATAATGATTGTACCGGACAAATGCTTTTCCAGCATAACGAGCACGCAGGCAACACCCACGAAAACGCACGGCATCACCGTACCCTGCCAGAATCTACGCTTTTTATCGGTGCGGCCCATCACGTCGTCCTGATGCTTGTCGATATACCAGGCCAGCATCATCACAAGCGCCACCTTCATAATTTCCGATGGCTGGAAGGTGAAGGACGTTCCCTTCAGGCCCAGCCAGCGGCGGGCTTCTCCGTTGCTGATACCGATACCCGGAATCAGCACGATGATCAAAAGGAATACTGCAAAGGCGAACAGTGCCACGGTAAAGGTTTTATAAAACTTCGGCGGCAGGTAACTGAGACCTACCATGAAGGTGAGACCAATGGCTATAAACAAAAGTTGTTTTTTGATGAAGAACAGACTGTCCCCGTACTGTGCCAACGCAGAAGGATAGCTGGCACTGAACACCATAATGGAGCCGAGAGACAAAAGAAGCAGAATCAAAACCAGCATAGGCCGATCTGCACCGGTTTTCACCCGGACGATATTCTCCTCGCTGTCCCGATGCTTTGCCGGATGCAAATCCCGGCGCTGCACCGTCAGATCGCCCTTATTGCGGGGAGCGCGGCCCTGCCGATCGGAGGTGCTCTCCGCCTGGCGGGGCTCCTGGGGAGCGGCGCTTTTTTTGCGCTCAATTGCCATGGGATCGTCGTGCCGACGTTCCCGGCCGGATTTCTGCATACGCCGTCTCCTCTCTGTTTTTATGATACTTACTGTTTTTACAGGCCAAACCAGGCCGCAAGGCACGCAAGTGCCGTAACGGCGGTAAATACGGACACAATTTTGACCTCACTCCATCCGCACTGCTCAAAGTGATGGTGGATGGGTGCCATACGGAACAGCCGCTTGCCGTGCGTCAATTTGAAATAGGCAACCTGAAGCATAACGGAGGCAGTCTCGCAAATATACACGATACCGCACACCACCACGATCAGGGGATTTCCCAAAAGGAAGGCCGCACCGACAACCATACCGCCAAGATACAGGGAGCCCGTGTCGCCCATAAATACTCTGGCAGGGTAGAAATTATACACAAGGAAGCCAAGAGTTCCGCCGATCAGCGTAGCACCGATCAAGGACAGAGCCGATGCGAACGGAGCCGCCTGGATCGCGAAAAAGGCGACGGCGGAAAAGAAGATGCCAACGACCAGCGTAATGCCGGAGGCCAGACCGTCGATACCGTCGGTCAGATTTACGCTGTTGACCATACCGGTCAGGAGCAGAAGAGCCACTACGTAATAGAAGAAGCCCAGATCCCACGCCACTCCGATAAAGGGAATGTACAGCGTGGTGTTCACAATGCCCGTCAGGGACATAAGAATCAGAAACAGTGCTGCCGCACCCAATTGCAGAAGATATTTCTGCCGTGCCGTGAGTCCCTCGTTCTGCTTCTTACGGAGCTTGGCGCTGTCATCGACCACGCCGATGAGGCCGTTGAGCACACCGTACAGAAGAACGTAAACAAACGGAAGAACGGTTTTGATATCCCCCCACAAGGCGACGGCAATGCAGGCGAGGACGGCAACGATCACCGTAGCGACGATGAACGCGATACCTCCCATGGTGGGCGTACCCTCCTTGCTCTTGTGCCAGCGGGGGCCGATCTCCAGAATCTTCTGTCCCATTTTCTTGCTTTTCAGAACAGGGATCAGCTTGTGAGAAATGACCGCCGTCAGAGCAAAGGTAAGAACCAATGCGGCTATATACAGGATTCCATCAAACATACGCGTTTTCCTTTACTTTCTCTCCATACGCTCAAAATGCTTTTTCAGGCATTCGATTACGTTCTCTGCCGCCACGCCGCGGCTGGCTTTCACAAGAAGAACGTCTCCCGGCTGCACGGCTGACAGAATCATATCCGCCATGGCATCGGGATCCTTGGTGTCCAGGCTGACAAACACGCTATCTGCACGGACGCCGCGCTTGATGGCAGCCTCCGCTATCACGTCCGCCATCTTACCGTAGCAGAACAGCTGGCTCACCTTCTTCTC
>JBGVKV010000106.1:0-15310 GCA_045123975.1 Eubacteriales bacterium
CCTATGAAAAAATGTTTGAAAAAATGAATCGGGAAAAATAAAAAAACGCCGCACGGTCTGCCGTGCGGCGTTTTTGCGTATCGTTATCGGGTGGTTTCGTAAGGGAAGACGTAGTCATTCATAACCAGAACGCCGTCGTAATCCGCGCCCCACTTTTCCAGCCAGCGGTTGGCGTTGAAGTACATCTTGCCGTCGTCGGCGATGTCAACGTCCTCCACCTCAAACAGGCCGGGATATTCGTTGCAGATCATATGGAATACCAGATCCGGCTTGGGCTGGAGCATATTCTTGCCGTCGGCTTCGCTTACATCGTAGCCGAGAATAATGCTCTGGTTAATGGTTTCGTCCTTGTGGTTGCCGGTAATGGGAATCAGTACGATGTTGCCCTCGCAGCATAAGCCCTGGTTGATAAAAGCAGAGAAATCCGCTTCACCGCCGTTCAGCGGCACGCGGGAGGCATCCAGGGTGCAAAGCACGGTAACGTCGATCACACCGGAGGTGGCACCTCGGGCGATGGAACCGGTGGAGAGAGTGCGTCCCCATTTGAACATAAAGGTGATCTTGTCGTCCTCGATCTTGTATACGTTCATAGCGCTGGTGATAAAGGGATTGCCGTTATAGCGAACGTCATATTCCGCAATCTGGTGCAGGTTGGTGTCGTTGATTTCCCAAATGATAATCTTATCGGAAACGCTCACGAGCAGGCAGTTCTTGCCGTCCAGTACCTTGAAGTCCATAGAATTGGCGTGACGGAGGTTGGTGAAGATGATGGAGTCGGTGTCCGCGTTGTTCATCAGGCAGCACACACCGCTTTTTCTGTGCACGCGGTGCATGATACATACGGAATTGTCACTCTTGATCTGGATGGAGTAGAGGTAGTCTCCGCCCACAGCGAAGCCCTGGGTGCTGGAGCATTTATCTACGGGGTGGGTTCTTGCGACAGTGGTGAAGGAATCGTCGTACAGTGTTTTTGCAGTGTTCATATCGGGTCTCCTGAATGGTAGTACAATTTGCGCACATAGCAACCGGACGTGCGCTATGTGACGGGGTGGCATCCGTTTGGGGGGATGCAGTATGCTATGTGCATTATAGCACGGGAAAGAGGGATTGTCACCCTTTTTTGAAAAATTATATGGACATTTTCCATAATTCTATGGAATAAAAGGGCTGTTGCCGAAGCAACAGCCCTGAAAGTATCGGTGCGAGAAATTATTCAACGTCGCGGCCAACTACCAGATAAGCGTCATAATCCTTCTGGATCAGCTTGGGGATGGACTTAGCTACACGGTTGAAGGTAGTCATGCTGGGCATCTTACCGGCGCTGATGCTGGTAGCAGCGATGGTGGTAACGTTGCCCCACTTGCCTACGTAGCCGATGTCAAAGCACTTGTTTGCGTAGATGATATCCAGCATGTCGGCGCTGTCCGTATCCTGTGCGTAACGGCGCTTCAGCATCTTTTCCTTATAGGTGGGGGTCAGAGTATTCATACCCTCGTAAGAGAAGTACTCCAGCATGTATCCCACGTCGGAAGCGTCTGCCTTGGTGTTGGGGATACCGAACATGGGGGCAGAGGTTTCAACGATGTGGTAGTAGCGGGTCTGGTCGGAGCTCCACTTGGGCATAGGAATGATACCGTAGGGATCTTCCATGTCGGCAAACTCGGTGATAACGAGAGCGCCGCCCATAGAGAACAGGTGCTTGCCGGCTGCAAACTTGCTGCGGGCGTAGGTCCACTTGCCGCTGTAGGAGCCAAAGCTGGTGTAGGAGTTTACGGAGAATACGGTGTTATCCTCGATCAGGAAGCCGGCGATGGTTTCCATCTTGGTAACAGCCTCGGCGTTCTGCAGCCAGGTGTACACGGGCAGGCCGGTATCGTCCAGCTCCGCGTACTTTTCACCGGAAGCGGTCATCAGGAAGGAGAACTGATCGGGCTCGGTAAACATACCGACTACGTCGTCCTCACCCAGCTCGCCGTCACCGTCTACGTCGTCGTATACGCTGCGGCACATTTCGGCGAACTTATCGAAGGTCCACTGATTGGTGCGTACCAGCTCGTAGGGGCTTTCCATATCGTGAGCAGCCGCCAGAGCCTTGTTGAAGTACAGAGCGCGGGTGCAGCGATCGTCGATGGTGGTCAATTCACCGGTGGTGTAGAACAGACGGTTGGCAATGGAGAGCTGCTCGTTCGCGTTCTGATCCCACCATTCGCCCGAAAGATCAATGGTGGAAACCTCGCGGAGATCCAATACATTGCCGCCCTTGGCTGCGATGTACATGCCGCCCCAGCTGTGGAACACAAGATCCACCTGGTCCAGACCGCCGGATACCATGGAGGCTACGGCGTTGATGGGGGACTTGTCGTCAACGTATGTAACGGTGAAGTTGTACTTTTCGATACAGTCCTGTACACGCTGGTAGATAGCGGACTCGTAAGGATCGGCGCTGTCTTCTTCACGCCAGATATCCTTGGTTGCGTAATATCCGAAGTTTACTTCTTCAGATACACCCATAACACGGAGCTCCGTGCCGCCGAAATCGGTCTTTGCCAGAACCAGACCGGTCTCCGCAGGCTCGGTGTCTGCCGGGGTGGTGTCATTTACAGAGGTGTCGGTGTCTTTGGTGCCGGAAGGATCCTTGTCGCAGGAGGCGAGGGCGGGAACCAGCATCAAAGCTGCCAAAATAAGCGAAAGAATACGTTTGGTGTTCATTTCTTTGCACTCCTTAATAATTAATAACGTACAGCAAGATTATACAGGAAAACGTGGGGGAAAGCAAGCGATTTGCAAAAATTCATCAGTATATATAAATGCAGTTGAGCGATTTTGTGCGAAATGCTAACGCTCTTTTTTTCGGATGTTTTCGGAAGTTTGTTGAAATTTCTCAACGCAGATGATATCATTATTATACGAGTATGCATTACAAATGGGGAGGAGAGCGTATGATGTGCGGAAAAGTTATGCGTATCATACCTGTTTTACTGGCTATGGGAATGGTTTTATCAGGCTGCGGCAAGGAAATTTGGCGCCCTAAGACGGCGAAACTGTCGGTTTCATCCGATTCGCTGACTGTTAAGCGGGTGGAGAATCTTCCGCAGGATTTCATTTTCGGAATGGATGCCTCTTGCGTCCCGGCTTTGGAGGCCAGCGGCGTCCGCTATTTTGACCACGACGGTGCGGAGCGGGACGTGTTTCACATTCTCCGCGATAACGGGATCAATTATATCCGCATCCGTATATGGAACGATCCTTTTGACGAAAACGGAAACGGATATGGCGGCGGCAATTGCGATATAGAGAATGCCGTTGCCATCGGCCGCCGTGCGGCTGCCGTCGGCATGAAGCTCCTTGTCAATTTCCATTACAGCGATTTTTGGGCGGATCCCAGCAAGCAGATGGTGCCGAAAGCGTGGCAGGGAATGAGCGTTGCGGAAAGAGCCGACGCGGTGTATTCCTATACGAAGGAGTGCCTGATCAAGCTGATGGACGGCGGAGCGGACGTTGGTATGGTGCAGATCGGCAACGAGACCAATGATTTTATGTGCGGAGAGCGTGACTGGGCGAATATCACCCAATTTATGTCCGCCGGATCCCGTGCCGTGCGTGAGGTGTGTCCCGATGCTCTCGTGGTTCTCCATTTCAGCAATCCGGAAAAGGTGACACGCTACGCCGAATACGGGCGGTATCTGGCCGATTACAATGTAGATTACGACGTGTTTGCCTCCTCCTATTATCCATTCTGGCACGGAACGCTGGACAATCTGGCAGCCGTGCTGACAGACGTTGCGGAAACCTACGGCAAAAAGATACTCTTGGCGGAGACCTCCTACGCCTATACGGAGGAGGATACAGACTTTTACGGCAATACGCTCGGTGCGGGAAGTGCCGCTGAGGGCTATCCCATCAGTATACAGGGACAGGCAAATCTGGTGCGGGATCTGACCGATACCGTGGTGAATAAGACGAAGAACGGCATCGGCGTGTTCTATTGGGAGGGCACGTGGATCACGGTGGGCGGAAGCAGCTACGAGGAAAACCGTGTCCTGTGGGAAAAATACGGTGCCGGCTGGGCCACGTCCTATGCCGTCGGATACGATCCGGTGGACGCGGGTAAATGGTACGGCGGGTGCACCGTGGACAATCAGGCCCTCTTTGACGAGCGGGGTCGTGCGTTGGAATCCTTGAAAATCTTTGCCCTCATGAGAGAGGGAAATACTCCGCAGACCGGGGAGGAGGAGTAATATCCGTGAAAAAAATCTCTTTGCTTTTGGTGATGATTATGGTATCTGCGTTATGCGTATCCTGTATGGGAGAAAAACATCCTGCCCCTGCGGTGGATCCCATCGACGACAATTACAGAACCTTTTATCAGATCTTCGTGGGATCCTTTTCCGATTCCAACAACGATGGCATCGGAGATCTCCGCGGTATTATCAACCGACTGGACTATCTGAATGACGGAGATATCCACTCCGGCAAAAGCCTGGGCGTGCAGGGCATCTGGCTCTCGCCCATCTTTACCTCGCCGTCCTACCACAAATACGACGCCAAGGATTATTACGAAATCGACTGGCGCTTCGGCACGGAGGCAGATCTGAAGGAGCTGATCGATCTGTGCCATCAGCGCAACGTGAAGGTAATTCTGGATCTGGCCATCAATCACACCTCCACGTCCCACGCCTGGTTTGAGAAATTCAAGGACGCACGGGTGCGGGGAGATGAGGCTGATCCCTACTACGACTACTACTCCTGTGTGACTGCTGACGCGAAGGCAGGCGGCATCCAGTATCAGAAGATCGCCGGGGTGGACTGTTGGTACGAATGCAACTTTTCGGGCAGTATGCCGGAATTGAACTTCGATAATCCTGCCGTACGCCAGGAAACCTTGGACATCGCCAAATACTATCTGGATCTGGGCGTGGACGGCTTCCGCTTTGACGCCATCAAGTACATCTATTACGGCGACACGGCCCGCTCCGCCGATTTTTGGGAATGGTATATGGATGAGCTCCGCGCTATTAAGCCGGATATTTACTGCGTGGGCGAGTGCTGGTCCGGCGAGAACGAGATTCTCGAGTACTACGGTGCTATGAACTGTTTCAACTTTGCCATGGCACAGGCCGAGGGCGTGGTGGTCAGCGCCGCCCGCGGAGGAACGATTTCCAAATATACGAACTACGTTGAATCTTACCAAAAGAAGGTGAGCGCAAAGAACCCCGAGGGCATGGTGATGCCGTTTCTGTCCAATCACGATATGGATCGGATCGCCGGTGCGTTCATTTTGGAGGGGAATATGCGGATGGCCGCCAATCTGTATCTTCTGTGTCCCGGCTCTCCTGTGATCTACTACGGCGAGGAGATCGGTATGCGGGGATCCCGCGGCAGCGAGAGCACCGATGCCAACAGGCGGCTGGCCATGCTGTGGGGAGATGGGGATCTGATCCGGGATCCCGTGGGTTCCACTTATCCCGCGGATAAGCAGATCCAGACTACCGTGGCCGACCAGGCAGCGGATGAGGAAAGCTTGTACAGTTACTACTGCGATCTGCTTGCCATCCGTCACAGATATCCCGCCATTGCCCGCGGTACCTACACGGCTGTCAGCGGCGGACATAAGAATCTGGGCGGATTCAAAATCGAATACGGGGATCAAACCATTTACCTGATCCACAACACCTCCGGCGAGGCGCTTTCCTTGGATGTGAGCGGATACGCGGTTACCTCGCTGCGTGACTGCGTTGGCATGGGTGAGGCATCTATGGACGGAACTACTCTCACCGTTGGCCCCCAGACCAGCGTAATCCTGGAGTAAACGGTCTTGCGCCGGAAGCAATATTTCCGATCGGAATGAATATATATTATACGGGCGGAGAATCTATTCGCATTATGTTATAAAAAATCCTCAATATTTAGTCAGAGTGCACAATTATTTGATAAATATCATCTTGCGGTTGACAAAAATGTGAGATGATGCTAAAATTCTTATATACGCCCGGTGCGTATAATGAACATTTTTTTTGGAGGATTTACTTATGAAAATGAGTAAGATCTTGTCTTTGATTCTGGCTGGCCTTATGATTATCGCCTGCTTCGCAGGATGCAACCAGCCTACCGGCACTCCCGATAATCCCGATACCCCCGATAATCCCGACACGCCTGTACAGAATGAACTGGCAGGTACATACGACATCACTATGTGGGTGTCCGAGAAGGACGGCGTTGCCGCTCTGACTCAGCAGCAGATCGACGCGTTCGAGGCCGCTAACCCCGGTATCGTGATCAACGCTCAGATCGAAGGCGTAACCGAAGCTGACGCAGGCTCCAAGGTTGTTGCCGACGTTGCAACCGCTCCCGACATTTACTGTTTCGCACAGGACCAGCTGGCTCGTCTGGTACAGGCTGCTGCTCTGGCTGCTCCCGGTCAGAAGGCTGCTGAGAACATCAAGGCTGCCAACGATGCAGGCTCTGTTGCCGCTGCTTCCGTAGCCGGCACTCTGTATGCATACCCCATGACCAGCGACAACGGCTACTATATGTACTACAACACCTCCATCATCTCTGAGGAAGATGCAGAGAGCATGGAAAAGATCATCGCCGCTTGTGAGAAGAACAACGTGAAGTTCCGCTATGCTCTTGAGAACGCATGGTACACCGCTTCCTTCTTCTTCGCAACCGGTTGTCACTCCAACTGGACCATGAACGAATCCGGCGAGTTCATCGCTGTGGACGACACCTTCAATTCCGCAGAAGGCCTTATCGCTATGAAGGCTATGCAGAAGCTGGCTAAGTCTCCCGCATACGATAGCAACGCAGACATCTTCACCGATGCAGGCGTAGTTATCACCGGTATCTGGAACGCAGAGGCTGCTGAGGCTCACTTCGGCGCTAACTTCGGTGCAACCGATCTGCCTTCCTTCGAGATCGACGGCAAGTCCTACCACCTGGGCTCCTACACCGGCAACAAGCTGATGGGCGTTAAGCCTCAGTCCGATGCTAAGCGTGCCGCTGTTCTCTCTCTGCTGGCTCAGTACCTGACCGGTGAAGAGTGCCAGAACCAGAGATATCAGCAGTTCCAGTGGGGTCCCTCCAACAAGAACGCACAGGCTTCCGAAGCCGTTCAGGCTAACCCCTCCCTGGCAGCTCTTGCCAAGCAGGGTGAGTACGGCGTTCCTCAGGGTCAGATCCACGGTTCTTGGTGGGATATCGCCAAGGTTCTCGGCGCAGACGCTAAGGCTGCTGCCAACGATGCGGATCTGCAAGCTGCTCTGGACGCATACAAGTCCACCATCGAAGGTCTGTTCAAGATGACCGACGAGCAGAAGAGAGCTTGGGGCGTTATCGGTAGCATCTGCGGTACCAACTGGGATACCGACTTCTCCATGACCGAAGATCCTGCAGGCACCTACATCTCCGACGTGCTCGATCTGAAGGCTGGCGAAGAATTCAAGGTTCGTCAGGGTGCATCCTGGGATGTAAATTTCGGCGTTGAGTTCAACGGCGCCAACATCGTTGTTGAGAAGGACGGCAAGTACAAGGTACAGCTCGTTTGGAACGGCGACAAAGAAGGTACCGTTACTCTGATTCCCGTAGAATAATTTAATAACTTACTGATCGGTGCGGGGAGCCTTTGGGCTCCCCCTGCCGTCAGGCAGAAAAGGCATTGTTAGCCGGAATACAAGGAAGACAGTTGTCTTGTGGATCGGCTCACAATGCTTTCTCATTATATAAAGGAGTTCGTATAAACTCAGTTATGAAAAGATTAAACAATTTGGATTATTTGAAGCTCAATAAGCTTCAAGCTTTCATTTATAACCTGAAACTGTTTCTTTGTGCGATTCCCCAGTGGTTTGCCCGCCTGGGCCGCGGCATTCTGAACTTCTTCAAGAATTGCGGCCTTGCTGTAAAGAATGAAGCGATTGACATCCTCACCACCTTTACCAAGGGTAACTGGGCAGTAAAACTCTCCTTTTTGATCTTTGGCTTCGGTAACCTTTACTACGGGCAGATCCTTCGCGGTCTGTTGTTCCTTTTGTTTGAGATAGTATTTATCGGCTATATGCTGGTCCCCAGCGGCGGTATTTACTGGCTCTCCAAGGGCAACTGGTTCCGTATAGGCGCTACCGTCGGTACGGTGCAGGGCCGCTTTGAGTACAACGAGATCTACGACACCTCCGTTTGGGTGGCAGGCGATGACTCCGTAAAGGTTATGCTGTACGGACTCCTCACCATCATCTTCATCGTTGCATTCGTATACACCTGGAGATTGCAAGTCAAGCAGTGCCGTATCTGTATGGATATCACCGCCAAGGGTAAGAAGATCAAGAGCGGTAAGGACGATCTGAAGTCCCTGCTCGACGATCAGTTCCATAAGACTCTGCTCTCGCTTCCCATGACCGGTATCCTTGTGTTCACCGTGCTCCCCATTATCTACATGGTGCTGGTAGCCTTCACCAGCTACGACGCCGCCCACGACGGCTATTCCAATCTGTTCAGCTGGGTAGGTTTGGAGCACTTCAACGAACTGTTCGACTTCGGCAAAGGCGGCCTCGGCCTGGCCTTCGGCGAGATCCTGTCCTGGACTTTGATGTGGGCATTCTTCGCCACCTTTTCCAACTATTTCCTCGGTATGTTCGTGGCGATCATGATCAACAAGAAGGGTATCGTCATCAAGAAATTCTGGCGTACCGTTCTGGTTATGACCATCGCGATCCCCCAGTTCGTATCCCTTTTGTACGTAGCAAAACTGTTTGACCACACGGGCATTCTCGGACAGCTGATCTACAAGATCCTTCCCGATTCTATGATCCTTGCCAATCAGCAGTCCCTCTGGCAGAATCCCGTTACGGCCAAGATCCTTCTGATCGTCATCAATATTTGGGTAGGTATCCCTTATATTATGCTGATGGCTACGGGTATTCTTATGAATATTCCCGCCGATCTGTACGAGTCTTCCCGTATCGACGGCGCCAGCCCCTGGCAGCAGTATTCCAAGATCACGCTGCCCTATATGATGTTTGTTATGGGCCCCTATCTGCTGACCAGCTTCGTGGGCAACCTCAACAACTTCAACGTAATTTATCTCTTGACGCAGAACAATCAGCTGCTCAATACGGAAATCGGCACGGCGGGCGGTGTGTCCGTTTGCTACACCGATCTGCTGATCACGTGGCTATATAAGATGACGCTGAATAGCGCGGATACCCAGTACTATATGGCAGCCATTATCGGTATTCTGGTATTCGTCGTGGTTGCTGCTTTGTCGCTGGTTGTGTACAACGTGATTCCGTCTACGAGAAACGAGGAGGATTACAGATGAGAAAACATACCTCGGATACGATCCAAAAGACGGGTCTGGGCGCCAAAGCCAGCCGCAGACTCGGCAATGCGGTCGTTTATGTGATCCTTGTTCTGATTACGCTTACCTGGCTGTTCCCGTTCTTCGGTATCGTTTTGGAATCCTTCCGCGTGGAAACGCCGGCACAGGTCAGCTACCTGTGGCCGAAGGAGTTCGGCTTTGATAACTACATACGCCTTTTCAAGGAAACGGATTTCCTCAAATGGTTTACCAATACCGGTATCATGGGTGTTTGCACAGCCGTCTTCCAGACGTTCTTTATCCTTTCCATGAGTTACGTTCTGTCCCGCCTTCGCTTCAAAGGAAGACGTGGCCTGATGAACTTTATGCTCATTCTGGGCATGTTCCCCGGCTTCCTTACGATGATTCTGATCTATAAGGTGTTCAGCGATTTCGGCCTTACCATGAATATGGCTCCCGTGGGACTGATCATCGTGTACTGCGCCAGCAGCGGTATGAGCTATTACGTATCCAAGGGCTTCTTCGATACGATTCCCAAGAGCTTGGACGAAGCGGCAAGAGTCGACGGCGCCACCCGTTTCCAGGTGTTCCATAAGCTGATCCTGCCTCTGTCCAAACCGATCGTGATCTACACCGTGCTGATGGGCTTTATGGCTCCCTGGGGCGATTTCATGCTGGCCAGCTATCTCATTCACGAGAACAGCGCCGGTATGAGCGTTGCCGTCGGTATGTTTGAATGGCTCTCGAGAACGAATGTGAATTTGAATTACACCATGTTCTGTGCCGCGGGCGTTATCGTGGCAATCCCCGTAACCGCCGTCTTCCTTGCCTTGCAGAAATACTACGTCGAGGGCGTGACCGGCGGAGCAGTAAAAGGATAATTAGGAGAGAAGAGTATGGCTACTGTAAAATTAACAAATGTCAAGAAAATATACGGCAAAGACGTGGTTGCGGTGGACAACTTCAATCTGGACATTGCCGATAAAGAATTTATCGTTTTCGTCGGCCCCTCCGGCTGCGGTAAATCCACCACCCTTCGTATGATCGCCGGCCTGGAGGATATTTCCGACGGTACGATTGAGATCGACGGCGTCGTGGTCAACGATCTGCAGCCCCGTAACCGCAACATCGCCATGGTATTCCAGAACTACGCGCTGTATCCTCACCTCACCGTGTTTGAGAACATGGCGTTCAGCCTGCGCCTGAAAAAGGTGCCCCAGGACGAGGTATATGAGCGTGTGACCAAGGCGGCGGAGATCCTCGGTATTACGGATTATCTGACCCGTAAGCCCCGTGCACTGTCCGGCGGTCAGAGACAGCGTGTGGCCATCGGCCGTGCTATGGTTCGCGACAGCAAGGTGTTCCTTATGGATGAGCCCCTGTCCAATCTGGACGCAAAGCTTCGTAATCAGATGAGAGCCGAGATCATTCTGCTTCGCCAGAAGATTGATACTACCTTCATCTACGTAACCCACGATCAGACGGAGGCTATGACCCTCGGTGATCGTATCGTTATTATGAAGGACGGCTTCATCCAGCAGGTAGGCACGCCTACGGAAGTGTTCGATATGCCGATCAATCTGTTCGTGGCCGAATTCATCGGCGCACCGAAGATGAACACCTTCAAGTGCGATCTCGTGTGCGAGGACGGTAAGTACTACGTGACTCCCTACGGCGCGAAGATCGAGATCACCGGCAAGAAGGCAGAGATGCTGGCAGAGCGGGGAATTACTTCCCGTGAGATCGTTCTCGGCGTTCGTCCCGAGCATTTCATTATGGCCGAGAAAGATAGTCCCGCCGCCATCCCCTGCAAGATCAAGGTCAACGAAATGATGGGCAGCGAACTGCATCTCCACGTGGTGGAGGACAACGGCGACAAACTGATCGTCCGTATTCCCACCGTGTCCCTGGATGACGAGCAGCGTAAGGCTTTGGTATACGACAGCACCATCCACGTAACATTCGAGGGCAAGGTAATGCACTTCTTTGATCCCGAAACGGAAACCAACCTTCTCGTTTGACAAATGCCAATCAAAAAAGGCTCCGCCATTGGCGGAGCCTTTTGGCATAATAGCCGATGATGCACGGAAATTTTTGGCTATATTTCACGAAACTATCAACAATTTGCGAAGGAATGTTGGGAAATCTGTTGCTTTTGTTGCACGGATATGCGATAATATATATGTTAATGCGTAAGCACTAAACAATTATTATACTTTATGGAGGAATAAAACATGAAACGCATTCTCACTGCACTTCTGGCACTGGCAATGATCTTCTCCCTGGCAGCTTGTACCGGCGGTATCGGCGCAGGCGGCGACTACAAAGTAGCGATGGTTACCGACTACGGTGATATCACCGACCAGTCCTTCAACCAGACTACCTGGGAAGCTGTTGTTAAGTTCGGCGAAGACAACAACGTTCCCACCAAGTACTACAAGCCCACTTCCAACGACACCGCAGCCCGCGTGGCAATGGTTGAGCTGGCAATCGCTGACGGTTACAACGTAATCGTTCTTCCCGGCTATGCATTCGGCGGCACAATCGCTGAAATCGCAGCCGATTATCCCGATATCAAGTTCGTAGCTCTGGACGTAGCTAAGGGCGACCTTCTGGAAGCAGGCGTTGCTCTGAAGGGCGAATCCTACGACTACAACCCCGACAACTGGGATCTGAGCAAGTACGTGGATATGAGCAACGTATACTGCGCAATCTATCAGGAAGAGCTGTCCGGTTACATGGCCGGCTACGCCGCAGTTAAGATGGGCTACACCAAGCTGGGCTTCCGGGGCGGTATGGCAGTTCCTGCCGTTATCCGTTTCGGTTACGGCTACGTACAGGGCGTTGACGCTGCAGCAAAAGAGTTGGGCATTAACGTGGATCTGAAGTACGCATACGGCAACCAGTTCTTCGGCGATGCGGACATCACCGCAGTTATGGACACCTGGTACTCCAACGGTACGGAAGTTGTATTCGCTTGCGGCGGCGGTATCTATACCTCTGCAGCAGAAGCAGCCAAGAAGGCTGGCGGCAAGGTTATCGGCGTTGATACCGACCAGAAGGGCGTTATCGACGGTCTGTACGGCGAAGGCATGACCATCACCTCCGCTATGAAGGGTCTGTATCCCACCACCATCGATACCCTGACCGATATCATCGTTAAGGGCAACTGGGACAACTACAAGGGCAAGATCGAGACTCTGGGTCTGGTATCCGGCGACGACGCATCCCTGAACTACGTTCAGATCCCCACCACCACTCAGTTCTGCGATAACTTCACCCAGGCTGACTACGCAGCTATGGTTAAGGCTATGTTCGACGGCACCATCAAGGTTTCTGCCGACATCGTAAACGCTCCCGCTACCACCAACGTAAAGGTAGAGTGGCTGGGCAACCTGAAGTAATTTCGGGCAATAACCCAAAAGTAACAATCAATTTCTAACATAACGGAAAGGGGGAATTGGATTGAATTCCACACCTTACGCCATTGAAATGGTGAACATTACCAAACGTTTTCCCGGCATCGTTGCCAACGATAACGTTACGCTTCAGTTGAAGCACGGAGAGATCCATGCCCTGCTGGGCGAGAACGGCGCCGGAAAATCCACTCTGATGAGCGTACTGTTCGGTATGTATCAGGCAGAGGAGGGTGTCATCAAGAAAGACGGCGAGGTAGTAAAGATCAATTCCCCCAACGATGCGAACGACCTCGGTATCGGTATGGTGCATCAGCACTTCAAAATGGTGGAATGCTTCTCCGTTCTGGATAACATTATCCTGGGCGTAGAGGATACCAAGTGCGGTATGCTCCAGAAGGACAAGGCCCGTGAGAAGGTAATGGCACTGTCCGAGCGCTACGGATTGAAGGTAGACCCGGACGCCATCATTGAGGATATATCCGTCGGTATGCAGCAGCGTACAGAGATTCTGAAGATGCTGTACCGGGATAACGAGATACTGATCTTCGATGAGCCTACCGCGGTGCTGACCCCCCAGGAGATCGAGGAGCTTTTGCAGATCATGCGGAATCTGGCTGCCGAGGGAAAATCCATTCTGTTTATTACCCATAAGCTGAATGAGATCATGGCGGTGGCCGACCGCTGTTCCGTTTTGCGCAAGGGCAAGTATATGGGCACGGTGGACGTAAAAGACTGTGACCGTGCCCAACTGTCCCGCATGATGGTGGGACGGGACGTGGAATTTGCCGTGCAGAAGGAACCCGCTCAGCCCACGGACGTGGTGCTGGAGGTGAAGAATCTGTCTATGGCATCCAAGCGCAGCAAGCGCAATTCCGTCCGTGACGTGTCTTTTCAGGTCCGTGCCGGTGAGATCGTCTGTATCGCAGGCATCGAGGGCAACGGCCAAAGTGAATTGGTATACGGTATTACCGGTTTGGAGAGCGTTTTGTCCGGCTCCGTCACGTTCTGCGGAGAGGATATCACAAACGCCCCCATTCGCAAGCGTTCCCTGATGGGTATGAGCCATATCCCAGAGGATCGGCACAAGCACGGCTTGGTGCTGGACTATACTCTGGAGGATAATATGGTTCTCCAACGCTATTTTGAAAACGAATTTACCACCAAGGGCGGCATCCTGCGCCGGGGTAACATCCGTGACTACGCCGAGCGGCTCATTGAGCAGTTTGACGTACGAAGCGGTCAGGGCCCCGTTACCGTGACCCGCTCTATGTCCGGCGGTAATCAGCAAAGGGCTATCATTGCCCGGGAGATCGATCGGGATCCCAAGCTGTTGATCGCTGTACAGCCCACACGAGGTATTGACGTGGGCGCTATTGAATACATCCATAAACAGATCGTGGCCCAGCGGGATGCGGGAAAGGCCGTGCTGCTGGTTTCTCTGGAATTGGATGAGGTTATGACTGTATCGGATCGGATCCTCGTGATGTACGAGGGTGAGATCGTGGGTGAGTTGGATCCCAAGACATCCACTGTGGAAGAATTGGGCCTGTATATGGCAGGCGCAAAGAGGGAGGACGTGCGGTGAAAAAGGAAAAAATGTCCCTGATCCGTAAGGACGGATTTCAGACGCTGCTCTCCTCGCTGATTTGCGTGCTGGGAGGCCTGATCGTCGGTTATATCGTTCTGTTGCTAATTGAGCCCAGCGGTGCGTCGGGGGCGATCGCGGCGATCATGAAGAGCTTTTTCCGGTATCCCGGAAAAATGATGCTCAAGTATTTCGGACAGACACTGGTACGCACCGTACCGCTGCTTATGTGTTCCTTGTCCGTGTTGTTTGCTTACAAAGTCGGTATGTTCAATATCGGCGTTGCCGGCCAGTACGTTGCCGGCGCCTGCGGCTGTCTGTACGCCGCATTGGCATGGAAATTGCCGTGGCTGCCTTGCCTTCTTATCGGTATGGCTGCCGCCGGTCTTTTGGGTGCCATCTCCGGTATTTTGAAGACCAAATGCAACGTGAACGTGGTTATCTCGGGCATTATGCTCAACTGGATCACGCTCTATTTGACCAATTTGATTTTGAGTAAAGTCAAGAGCCCCAACAGCCCCTATACCCTGGAGCTGCGGGGAAACAATCCCGGGGCGATGCTGCCCCGTATGGGACTGGACAAGCTGTTTAACAATGAAAAAAGCGTTACCATCGCTATCCCCTTGGCTGTGATCATTGCCGTTGCCGTCTGGTTCGTATTGAACAAGACCAGGTTCGGTTACGAATTAAAGGCAACCGGTCACAATTATCACGCCGCCCGTTACGCCGGCATGAAGGAGAATTGGAATATCATTCTCACCATGTTCATCTCCGGTGCATTGGCGGGATTGGGCGCCGGTATGCTGTTTTTGACCGGTATTGAGAACTGGGAAACCACCACCTCCTCCGTTCCCGCCATGGGATTCAACGGAATTGCGGTTGCTTTCCTCGGCGGCCTGAGCCCCATCGGTTCCATTCTGTCCAGTTTCTTTATTCAGTATATTACCTTCGGAGGCGGAAACGTAGATCTGCAGGTGTACAGCCTGTCACTAA
>JBGVKV010000107.1:0-10780 GCA_045123975.1 Eubacteriales bacterium
GTTTACGAGGTATTTCTCCGTGGTCAGTGCCGTCAGGCCCATGGGGCCGCGGGCGTGGAGCTTTTGCGTGGAGATGCCCAAATCCGCACCGAAGCCGAACTCACCGCCGTCGGTGAATCGGGTGGAAGCGTTGACGTACACCGCCGCCGCATCCACGGCAGACTGGAAATACTCCGCCGCCGCCAGATCGTTGGTCACGATGGCTTCGCTGTGGCCCGTACCGTAACGGTTGATGTGCTGTACTGCTTCGCCAAGCTGATCCACCACTTTTACCGCCACGATGAGGTCGTTGTACTCCGTATCCCAATCCTCCTCGGTGGCGGGAGTCACGTCGGGCAGAATTTCCCGCACCCGCTCGCATCCGCGGATCTCGCATCCGTTTTGATCCATGGCTTTCTTCAATTCGGGAAGGAATGCGGGAGCAATCCGGGCATTCACCAAAATCGTCTCGCAGGCATTGCAGACGGACGGACGGGAGATCTTGGCATTCACCGCAATATCCAAAGCCATCTTCAAATCCGCGTCGGAGTGGATATACAAATGGCAGTTGCCCGCACCGGTTTCGATCACGGGCACACGGGCGTTCTCAACGACGGCACGGATCAGGCCCTTGCCGCCACGGGGAACCAGAACGTCGATCAGGCCCCGCATCTGCATCAGCGCCTCGGAGGAGGCGCGGGTGGTATTCTCGATCAGCTGAACGGCTTCCGCCGCCAGCCCGGATTCTGCCAGCGCACGGCGCGCCAACGCCACGATGGCCCGGTTGGATTCGATGGCTTCCTTACCGCCGCGGAGCACCACGGCGTTGCCGCTCTTGATGCACAGCGCGGCCACGTCGGCGGCCACGTTGGGACGGGCTTCAAAGATCACGCCCACCACGCCCATAGGCACCCGCACACGGCGGATCATCAGCCCGTTGGGACGTGTCCAGCAGTCGCCATTTCCCACGGGATCGGGCAATGCGGCGATATCCTCCGCCCCTTTCGCCATTCCCTCGATGCGGGCTTCCGTCAGACGCAGGCGGTCCAGCATGGTATCCTTTACGCCGTTATCTTTGGCGTTTGCCAGATCTTTTTCATTGGCGGCAAGAATGTCTCCGGTATTTTCCCGCAGCAGCCGTGCAAAGGTGCAAAGTGCCCGATTCTTCACTTCCGTGCGTGCGCCGGAAAGAGACACGGAGTTGGCCTTGGCCCGCACACACAAATCGTATACTTCATTAAATACGGCGTTTTCCATTATGCATTCTCTCCCTTTGCCTCAAAATAGGTACCCACGTGTTCTCCCTCGATGACGCGGTACAGAACCCGGGGATCCCGTCCGTTGAGGATCTGCATGGGAATGCCTGCGGCGGTGGCGATCTGTGCCGCATTCAGCTTGGTCAGCATACCGCCGGTACCCCGATCGGAGCCCACGCCGCCGGCGCAGGCCAGGATAGTGTCGTCAATTTCCGCCACGTGCTCAATGAGGCGGGCATTTTTATTCTTACGGGGATCGCTGTCGTACAGACCGTCGATATCGCTCAGATTGATGAGCAAGTCGGCCTCGCAGATGATGGCAACGTAGGCGGACAGGGTGTCGTTACCGCCGAACTTGATTCCCTCAAAGGAAACGGAGTCGTTTTCGTTAACAATCGGAATGCATCCGAACTCAATCAGGCGGGCAAAGGTGGATTTTGCCAGAGCAAAACGGCTCTCGTTATCCACCACGTCCTTGGTGACCAAAATCTGTCCCACGGTGTGACCGTACGTAGCGAAAAGACGCTCGTAGAGACGCATGATCTCGCACTGTCCCACAGCGGCCAGGGCCTGCTTTTCTTCCACGGTGCGCTTGGTGATCTCAAGCCCCAGTCGGCTGGTTCCCGCAGACACGGCGCCGGAGGAAACAAGCACCACCTCAAGGCCCGCATTCCGCATGTCGGACAGGACCCGTACCAAAGTTTCAATACGGCGGATATTCAGCTTTCCTGTGGCGTACGTCAAAGTAGACGTACCGATTTTTACGACAATCCGTTTGTGTTTCTTTGAATATTCCATATTTGTCACCAAAAAGCACCCGATTTCACAAAAAATTTCGAAAAATGTATTTCATTCTACGACGTTTTCGTTTATAATTATAATGTATATTTATATGCGAAGTGTAGAATACACATAATTATACATACCTTTTGCCAATAAATCAAGAGCTTGTGAAAAATTGCGTGTCCAATCACGCACAGAACAGGAGAAAACGTTATGAAAGAACGTTACAGCATCGAAATCGCCGATATTCAACTCACCATTCTTTCCGATGAGCCCAAGGATTTCGTGGAATCTACCGTTGCTCACCTGGATGAAACGATCCGGGATATGACGGTGAAGAACAAGCGCTGCTCCAAATTGGATGCCGCCATTCTGTGCGCACTGGATTTCTACTCCGAGAAGACCAAGGCGGACAAGAAAATCAAGAATCTGGAGGCACAGATCTCCCTGTACGAGGCAAATATCCGCCGCATGAAGGAAGAAGCGGAGCAGCTTCGTGCCGCCGCGACAAAGCCCGATACGGCACCTGTGGAAAAGCCTGCCGAGGAGGCTAAGCCCGCCAAGGCTGCCCGCCGTGTGGAGCAGATTGCCATTCCTGAGGAAGGCAACACCTCCGGCGAAAAGAGCAAAGAGATCGAAACTCTTCTCACTCCCCGTAAGGAAACAGCGGAAAAATCCGACACTCCCACCACCCGTGAGGGAAAATTGAAAGCCATTGAAGACCTGCTTCGCCGCGGCAGTGGCGATGCCAAATAAGGAATCCGCGATGACGCAAGCCAAAACCAATTTCCTGCCGGAGCTTCTCTCCCCTGCAGGCTCCCCGGAAGCACTGGCCGCCGCCATTGAGGGCGGCGCGGATGCAGTCTATTTCGGCTCCGTCAAGTTCAGCGCACGTATGCGCGCCAAGAATTTTGACACAAACGAAATAACCGACGCCATTGCCCTGTGCCGGGCTTACGGCGTACGCTCTTACATCACCGTGAACACCCGCGTGCGGGATACGGAGATGGACGAAGTAATGGACACCGTTGCCAATCTGTACGAAGCGGGAGCGGACGCACTGATCATAGCCGATCTGGGCGTGGCCTCACTGGTACGCCGGCGCTTCCCCGATATAGAACTGCACGCCAGCACTCAGTTGTCCGGCTGTTCTTCTGCCGATGCGGCACAGCTGGCCAAATTGGGCTTTACCCGTATGGTGTGCCCCAGAGAATTGTCTCTCCGGCAGATCTCTCTGCTGTGCTCTCAGTCGCCCTTGGAGATCGAGATGTTTATCCACGGTGCCCACTGCGTGTCCTATTCGGGTCAGTGTATGCTGAGCTACGCCATGGGCGGCCGCAGCGGCAACCGGGGTGAGTGTGCACAGCCCTGCCGATTGCCTTATAAAATCTGCGGCACTGCCTGCAATCCCAGTGAATATCCTCTCAGCTTGAAGGATATGTGCCTGGCTTCCCACATCCGGGAGGTTATGCTCTCCGGCGTTACCTCCTTGAAGATCGAGGGCCGTCAGAAATCCGCCGATTACGTATACGGCGTGACGAAGATGTATCGCACGCTCCTTGATGAGAAACGGGATGCGACGAAGGATGACGTGGCTGCTCTGGCAGCCCTGTTCAGCCGGGACGGCTTCAGCGACGGCTATTTCAGTGAGAAATACACCTCTATGCTGGGCATCCGCCGTGCGGACGATACGGAAATGAGCCGGAGCGCGCCCTCCTTCCCCGGCCTGACAAAGAAAATCCCCCTGCAAGCCGCACTGACGGTGAAGACAGGGACTCCTGCCGTGCTGACTGTACGTGCAGACGATAAATCCGTTACCGTAACGGGAAACGTGCCCGATGCGGCCCGCACCGCCGCCCTGGACGAGGCGGCCGCCAAAAAGAACATCGGCAAGCTGGGCGGAACGCCCTATATGCTGGATTCCTTTACGGCGGATATTGATGATGGGCTGTTCTTCACCCCCGCGGCGCTGAACGATCTTCGCCGCCGTGCTTTGGCAGATCTGAACGCACCGCCCCGCCGCACCGTGTGCACCGTCACGTCGGCGGAAAAAGAAAAGACGTCTCAGCCGCAAAAGGTGCGCTTCACCGCACAGTTCCTCAGCACCGATCAGATTCCCGCGGAGGCGGAGGAGTTTTTTGACGAGATCTATCTGCCCCCCGAGTGCTACGCCCGGGATTATTCCATGGATATGGTGCCCTACGCACCCGATATCACCACCACCCAGCTGGCGGCACGGCTTTCCGTGACCTCGCCGAAATCGGTTTTGGCGCACACGCCCTCTCAGATCGCTATGGCCAAGGAATTGGGCATCCCCGCTTTCGCCTCCATGCGGCTGAACGTATGGAACACGGAGTGTGCCCGTGCCATCCGCGAGATGGGTGCCGATCTGGTGACGGTATCCCCCGAACTTCCTCTCGGTGCCATGCGGGCCATCCGCGAAAACAAGGCGCTGATCGCCTACGGACGGCTTCCCCTTATGCTGATGATGCGCTGCGCCATCTCCGACGGCGGTGAATACTGCCGCACCAAGGGCAACGGCGGCTTCACCGACTTTATTGAGAAAAACTTCATCTGCCGCTCTGCCCTGACCGACCGCACGGGAGCCTCCTTCCCTCTTCTCGGTATGTACGACTGCTCCAACGTGCTCTACAACAGCGTTCCCCTCTATATGGCCGATCGGCTGGATACCCTGTATTCTACCGGCGTTTCCACGCTCCACTTCATATTCTCCACGGAGAACAAAGCCGAGGTGCGCAACGTGATCCACGCCTACAAAAACGGCCTGCCTCCTGCCGATCCGTCGGCAGTACGGCGCATCAAATAAAATCTTCGATTCCGGAGGAATCCTTATGTCTGAAACACTCGGCGTGCAAATCCGCCTGACTCGTCCCGGCGCATCCGTGCCCAAATACGCCACCGACGGCTCCGCCGCCTGTGATCTTACGGCCGCCATCGATGCTCCCGTTACCATTCCCCGGGACGGCAGTCTGTCGATTCCCACCGGCATCGCTATTTCCATGGAACGCCGCGACGTGGTCGCCATCGTTTGCGCCCGCTCCGGCCTGGCGTTCAAGCACGGCCTTTCTCTGGTCAACGGCATTGGCGTCATCGATTCCGATTACCGTGGAGAAATCTGCGTAGGCTTGCGCAACAACGGCACGGCCGACTACACCGTACAACCCGGTGAGCGGATCGCTCAATTGATGTTTATGCCCTGTCTGGCTGCCGCCTTTACCCTTACCGACGCACTGGACGACACAGCGCGCGGCGTGGGCGGATTCGGCTCCACGGGAAAGATGTGAGGTGCCAAATGAGACGTAGTTTCTGGTTCAATCTGTTTCTTGTGTGCGTAGGTATCGTGGTGGGCACCTTGGCCGCCGATATGTGCGCCGGTATTCCTCTTCTTTCCTGGCTGTCCCACGGTATGTCCTTCGGCATCCCGACGGCATCCCTGAACTTGCACGTGATCGATGTTACCTTCGGACTTTCTTTGAATCTGAACATCGCTGTGATTCTGTTTATCGTCCTGTCCGTATGGCTGGGACACCTTATGGCAAAAAAATGAAAAATACACGCTTGATTTTGGCCTCGGGTTCTCCCCGCAGGCATGAACTTCTCACCACCGCGGGTATCCCCCACGAGATCCGTGTTCCTATGGCGGACGAAAGCCTGCCCCCGCATATCGAAGCCCGCCGGGCCGTGGCACTGCTCTCCCAGAGAAAAGCGGCAGCGGCGCTGACCATCTCTCCGGAGGAGGATACACTGATCTTGGCCGCCGACACGGTGGTTTCCCTGAATGGAGAAATCCTTGGCAAGCCTCATTCGGAGGAAGAAGCACGGCAGATGCTGACACGTCTGTCCGGCCGTTCTCACACGGTATGCACCGGCGTTACCGTTGCCGACCGTCACAAATCCGTTACGGCGGTGGAAGTGACTGCCGTGCATATGCGGAAGATCACGCCGGAGGAGATCGATGCCTACGTGGCATCGGGCGATCCTATGGACAAGGCCGGTGCCTACGGCATCCAGGGAAAAGCCGGCATCTTCGTCTCCCGCATCGACGGTGATTATTTTAACATCGTTGGCCTTCCCGTCTGTCTGGTAGGCCGGATTTTGACAAAGTATTTCGGGTTTCAACTGATTTAACATACGAAAGGAATTCCGTTCAAAAAACGGATCGGATATACATATGGGCAAGAGTATCGGTATCGATCTTGGCACCGCCAACACCATAATCTACGTAAAAGGACGAGGCATCGTTCTGCGTGAGCCGTCGGTTGTGGCCGTGGAAGCGCGCACCCGCCGTGTTATGGCCGTGGGCAACGAGGCCAAACTGATGCTGGGCAAGACCCCCGGATCCATCACCGCCATGCGTCCCCTGAAGGATGGCGTAATTGCGGAGTTTGACGTAACCGCCGCCATGCTGCACCACTACTACAACAAGGTGGCCGGTCCCTCCATATTCAGCCGTCCCCGGGTTATCATCTGTATTCCCTACGGCGTAACGGAGGTTGAAAAACGTGCCGTACAGGACGTGGCGCTGGAAGCAGGTGCTCAGTCCGTGGCACTGATTGAGGAGCCCATCGCCGCCGCTATCGGCGCCGGCTTAAAGGTAGCGGATGCCCGCGGCAGCATGATCGTGGACATCGGCGGCGGCACCACCGAGGTGGCCGTTACCAGCCTGGGCGGTATCGTCCTTTCCTCCTCTCTCCGCTCGGCGGGAGATGAGATCGACAACGCCATTATCGCCTATATGAAGCGTAAGCACAACGTGCTGATCGGCGAAATGACCGCCGAGATGCTGAAGAAGAATATCGGCAGCGTGGTTCCTATGGCGGATCGCGGCAATATGGTCATCCGCGGCCGCAATCTGCTGAACGGACTGCCCGCTACCCTGGCGGTTACCTCCGCTGAGGTGCGTGAGGCTATGTCGGAGCAGGTATCCCGCATCGTCGACTGCATCCGCACTACCCTGGAAAACACACCGCCGGAGCTCTCCTCCGATATTTACGACAATGGCATTATGCTGGCCGGCGGCGGTGCCCTTCTCTCCGGGCTGGATATTCTGATCCAGCAGCTGACCGGTATTCGCACCATGATCGCCAAGAATCCCATGGACTGCGTTGCCATGGGCATCGGCAGGGTGATCGACAGCGTGGGTGAGCTGGGCGGCATCGTCAATTTCCGCACAAGATAAGGATCGGATATGAAACGGTTTTTGAAAAACAGGTTTTTCATCTTTGTGGTTGTCCTTGCACTGATTCTCACGGTGGTGCCCACCGTGTTGAATCTGTCCGGCAAAAGCACCTACGTGCGTAATTTCGTGAACATTCTGATGACCCCCGTGCAGAAAGGCTTCCATTACGTCACCGATGCGATCGACGGCTTCTCCTCCTATTTCACCAAGTTTGACGAGGTGGTACGGGAAAATGCCCAACTGAAGGAGGAAATCACCAAGCTGAACAACCGTCTGTACAATGCCGAAAAAACGGAAGAGTTGAATCAGTGGCTCACCGCTTTTTTGGATATGAAGCGGATGCACACCGATTTCACCTTCGCTGAAGCCATGATCACCGGTCGGGAAAACGCCAACCATATGACCGTGTGCACCATTGACCGTGGCACCGTACACGGTATCGAAAAAGGTATGCCCGTAGTAACGCCGGACGGCGTTCTGGGCTACGTGGATGAGGTGGGCACTACCTGGGCTAAAGTACATACCCTGATCGAATCCACCACCGCCATCGGTGCCTGTATTGAACGCACAGGCGCGCTGGGTCTGCTGGAGGGTAATTTCGCTCTGGCCTCCGACGGCATCTGCCGCATCACCTACCTGGACGCTGACGCGGATATCCGCGTGGGAGACCGGGTCGTAACCAGCGGAACGGGCGGCATCTATCCCCGGGATCTGGTAATCGGTTACGTAACCGAGGTGATCCCCGACGAGTTCAGCCGAACCTTGACCGCTACCGTTCGTCCCGCCGCTACCCTCACCGATCTGGATCGGGTCATGATCATTACGTCTTATGAAACAGTTGCAGAATAAGCCCGTGCAGGCGGCGCAAACTACGAAAAGCGGGAACGCCGCCCCGTCACGAAGAAAAAAGAGCCGCCATCCCGCCGTCCGTTTTATCAGACGGGCGTACCGCTTTGTGCGGCGACTGTACCGCTTTTTGATCCGCGCCCTTCGAATTCCCCAGATACATATCGACGGATTCCTTGTGGGCAAGGGAATGGTGTGCTGTGGCCTGTTGCTGTTGTGCTCCCTGCTCCAGACCACCCTGTTCGCCCGCTTCCGTCCCTTCGGTGCCATTCCGGATCTGATGCTGACGGCTGTCATTGCCATCGCTATGCTGGAGGGTGAGAAATGGGGCGCCATTGCCGGTCTGTTTGCCGCCTTTCTGATTGAATCCATGGGCGGCGGGGATTTGAATCTTCTGCCTCTTCTGTATATGCCGGCAGGATATTTTGCCCCCATCGTGACGGAATTGTATTTTACCGATTCCGCTCCCGTTCGCTTTATGTATTCTGCCGCAGCCGGCCTGGGCCGGGCATTTTTGACCTTGATGTATCTGGCACTGACCACAGCGGACTTCCGCCTTGGCCTTTTCACGGTGCGCATCCTCCTGCCGGAATACGCCGCCACCCTGCTTTTGGCCATTCCCGTGCAGATTTTGATCCGCACGGTGCTGCATCCCTTCCATAAATCCCGTTCCGAGCGAGTCGGAACTTTGTAAGAAAGGAGACCGACGTGAACAAAAAACGCGGTTTTTTATTGCGCTATATATTCCTTGCGGCGTTCTTTGTCGTCGTCAGTCTTATCTATACCGGCCGCCTGATCCGCTATCAGATTTCCGGTCGGGATACCTATATCAAAGAAAACACCGTCAGGAACAAATATCGGTACGAAACCATCCACGCCCAGCGCGGTGAGATCTACGACCGGAACGGGGTTCCTCTGGTGGTCAACGCATACACTTACGATATCCGCCTGGACGGCGGCAGCATGCCCTCCGCCCAGCGGGATAAAAATGCTACGATCCTGTCCGTTTTGGCGGATGCGGAAACCGCGGGCGAGATTGATACCTTCAGTAGTCCCGATTCCCCTTTCATCTTCTTTACAATGCCCGACGGCGCCAGTCTGCACTTCGAATATGCCGCCGAATATTTTGAAAACACCAGCCGTAAGAACAAGTTCTACCGTCTGGTCTCCCAATTGGGCTGCAGTGAGGAAAGCACCGCCGAGGAGACCGGCGCGATTTTGATGATCCGCTACGGCATCACCCAAAAGGATGAAGACGGAGACTACGTCCTTGCCTACGACACAGATACGGCAAAACTTCTTCTGACGCTGCGTCTGGACATGGAATTGTCGGACTTCTCCGCCTATACACCGTATACACTCCTGCGGGACGTTTCCCTATCTCTGCTGACCCGTGTAAAGGAATCCGGTGTGCGGGGCATCACCCCCTACACCTCCGCCACCCGCGCGTATACCTATCCGGGATATGCCTCCCACATTCTCGGCCGACTGGGCAAGATCCAAAAGGGCTACGTGGAGTATTATACGGAATTGGGGTACCCCCTGGATGCCATCGTGGGCATCGGCGGTGCGGAGGAGGCCTTTGAATCCTATCTCCACGGCGAGGATGGCGTGCTTACCATCGTGGAGGACGGCGAGGGCAATATCATCAACCAGTACGTGAGCAAAGAGCCCAAGGCAGGCTCCAACGTGTATCTTACCATCGACATTGAATTGCAGATCGCCGCGGAGGATGCACTGAAGAATAACATTCAGTATATTGTGGATAAGGCCGTGGCATCGGGCAAACCCTTATCCGGTGAGGATGCAAAAACAGGTGCTTTGACCGCCCTGGACAGCCGCACCGGCGAGGTGCTGGCTATGGCGTCCTATCCCACCTACAATCTGGCCACCTACAGCCAGGACGTGGGTATGCTGAACAACGACGAAACGGCGCCCCTGTTCAACCGTGCCCTCAGCGGCCTGTACGCGCCCGGCTCCACTTTTAAGATCGGCGTTGCCGCGGCGGCACTGACCGAGGGAATCATCACTCCCAAAACGATCATTAACGACAAGGGCGTATACGATTTCTATTCCACCTACACCCCCGCTTGCTGGATCTATAACCAATCCCGATCCACCCACGGTCCCATCAACGTGACCACGGCGATCCAGGTATCCTGCAACTACTTCTTCTACGAAGTAGGACGGATTCTGACCATCGAAACCATGAACAAATACGACCGGGCCTTCGGTTTGGGCATGCCCACCGGCATCGAGCTTTCCGAGCGCACCGGCATTCTGGCCGGACCGGATTACCGAAACGAAAACGGTCTGGGCGCATGGAATCCGGGTGACACCCTGTCCGCTGCCATCGGTCAGGCGGAAAACGTCTTCACCCCTCTGCAGATCAGCGTGTATATGTCCTCCATTCTGAACAACGGCGTCCGTATGAAAACCCACCTTCTCCATAAGGTAGAGGCGTTCCACACGGGTGAGGTACTGACCACCTTTATCCCCCAGCAGATGGACGGCATTACCCTGGGTGAGGGCGTACGTGACGTGGTAATGGACGCTATGAAGAGCGTAACGGAAAACGGATCCGCCGCCCGCGTATTCCGTAATTATCCCATCGAGATGGGCGGTAAAACCGGTACCGCGCAGGTGCTGGAAACCAAGAGTGACAACGCCATCTTCACCGCATTCGCCCCCTTTGACAATCCGGAGATCGTAGTCA
>JBGVKV010000108.1:0-11896 GCA_045123975.1 Eubacteriales bacterium
GCCAACGGCATCGATTACAACCGTATGTTTTTGCTTCTGGCCGTTTTGGAAAAACGACTGGGACTTCGTTTCTCCTCCTGCGACGTGTATCTGAACGTCATCGGCGGCTTGCGAATCGACGATCCCGGCGCGGACGCGGCGGTGGCGTTGGCGCTGATCTCCAGCATGCGGGACATCGTGATCCCGCCTGATCTGATCGCCATGGGCGAGATCGGCCTGGCCGGCGAGTTCCGTACGATCTCCTGCGCAGACCAGCGGGCGGCCGAGGCAGCACGGCTGGGCTTCACCAAGATCGCTCTGCCCAGACGGTGCATTGACACGAAGATGACCAACGGCGATATGGATCTGATTCCTCTGGGCGGCATTTACGACGCGCTGACTCTGCTGGGGAAGAAAGAGAATTGAATGAACATAAGAATGCTTTGATCGCACAAACAATTAAGTATGTCATATATTGCCGCAGAGAGTGATTCCCTATTGCTCTCTGCGGCTTTGTTGCCACTGATTCGATAAATATTATTCGCAGGAAATTTCACAAATCAACTAACCGATCCCTATGCTCCGACACTATATAAGTGAAAGCTTTCAAAACACAGGAGAACAGCCATGACCGACAAAAGAGCATCGGAACTTTTGTCCGAGAATCTAAGGGCAATCTACGGCTACGCTTTTTCAAAGCTTTATAACAAAGATAACGTGGACGACCTTGCATCCGAAATCGTATATGAGATCATTGTTTCGGCACGCAATCTGCAAGACGAGAAAGCTTTCTGGGGCTTTGCTTGGAAAATTGCAGATAATACACTCCGCCGCTTTATCCGCAAGAGCGAGCTTGCCACGCGAACCGTAGAACTGACGGAAGAGAATATAGGTGTGTACGCCCTCTCCCCGGAGGAAGAATACACGCAAAAGGAAGCCGAAAGCGAGGAGATCCAAACGCTTCGCCGGGAGCTCTCTCTTTTGAAGAAAACACACCGCGAGGTGTGCGTTGCCTATTACGTAGATAACAAAAGTTGTTCTCAAATCGCAAAAGAGCAAAACATCAGCGTGGAGATGGTAAAATACCACTTATTCAAAACACGCAAGTTATTAAAGGAGGGTATCGGTATGACGAGAACACTTGGAGAAAAAAGCTATAATCCCGGAACGTTCCGGCTTGATTTCTGGGGAGATAAAAACAAATATTACGATCTGTTTAAGCGAAAGTTGCCCGGTTCCATCGTGCTTGCAGCCTATTATGAACCGATGACGGCGGAAGCACTTTCGATGGAACTTGGTGTTTCCATGCCTTATCTGGAAGAAGAGATTGAAATTCTAGAGGCAGCCGGCACACTGAAAAAGACAGGGGAAAAGTATCAAACAAACATTGTTATCCTTACGGATGCGTATGAAAAAGAGTTTGTTAAAAACACATCGGCCATTTACACGGACGTTGCCAAATCGGTATTTGATGAAGCACTACGTCTTCTGCCCCGGATTCGGGAACTGAATTTCAGGGGCAACGATTACGATGACAACAGACTGTTGTTCGGCATATTGAACCTTGCATTTGTAAAAGGCTTTATTTTGGCAAGAAAAAAATCGCCCCTTGGCTCCCCGAACCAGCTGCCCCTCGGCTGTCATGGTTGGATCCACGGATATGACAATGATTACGTAAATCATCATTTTCACGGTATTGCGATGGAAACGTGGAACGGAAGCAAAACAGCCTGGTTCTCCGCAGAGAATTACAAAGCAATCAAGCAGGCACAGATATACGATCACTACGATTTCCGTAACAAAGCAGAAGCAGTATGTGATGCAATCTTATGCAAAGATGCAAACAAAGACAATCCAGCACTCCCTTGGTTGATTGAGCACAAATTCATTCTTTGCAAAGATAATAAGCTGTCCGCAAACTTCCCTGTATTTGACAAGGACGTTTACGGAGAGATCTGTGCCATTCTCGCAGATATCATTGAAAAAGTGTCAGATTGTATGATCGACATATCAAACAAGGCGGAAAAGCTGCTGGCCGAACATGCCCCCGCCTCCCTCAAAGATCAATGCGGAGATATTGCGAAAATCCATCACCGACTTGATGTTGCTGCTTTCTTGCTGGAAGAGCTTATCAAAGAAAACAAGTTGATTGTTCCAAGTGAAAAGATACCACTCTGCATGTGGGGCGTAAAAAACTAAAAGAATCGAAGCCGCAAAGCAACCTTTTGCTGTCCATGAAAAAGCCTCCGGGAAACCGGAGGCTTTCATTATTTATATCACAGCTTCTTCTGCTGTTTCTGCCAGATGTACATGATCAGCTTATGGGGCAGAAGCTTGGTAGCCAGCACCTGGGCACGGATGGAGAATCCGCACACAGACACGTCCTTACCCCGTTTCATATCTTTCAGAGCACGGCGCACCACTTCATCGGAATCGAAGAACTTATTATAATATTTGATGGTATCGTCTTTCACTGCGTGGTCGAAGAATTCCGTACGCACCCAGCCGGGGCAAACCGCCATCACGCGGATACCGGTTTTCCTAAGTTCCTGATTCAACGCGCGGGAGAAGGAGAGGACAAAAGCCTTGGTGGCGCCATACACGTTGATATAGGGCACAGGCTGGAAGGCGGACAAAGAGCCCAGCTGATAGATCTCTCCTCCCTTTTTCATATAAGGCAAGGTGGCGTAGGTAACGGCCACCAGCGACTTCACATTCAGATCCACCATAGTATCGTAATCCGCCATGGGATAATCCATAAAGGCACCGAAGCGTCCGAAACCGCTTCCGTTGACGAGGACGGCCACGGTGGGATTGCATTCCGCCAGGGCAGTCTTGTATTCCTCGATGCTCTCCTGCTTGGTCAGATCCAGCGCCAGAATACGTAAGGGCGCACGGACATCCGATGCCAAAGATTCCAGGCGGTCCCGCCGACGGGCGATGACCCATATTTCATCGTACGCATCCGACGCGTCCAGCTGGCACACAAAATCCCGTCCCATACCGGAGGACGCACCGGTGATCACTGCAATTTTCATAATGACTCCTTTGGGTGGTCGATTTTCTTTCCAAACACTATTGTATCACAGCGGCGGATATTTGCAAGAGGAAATGCGAATATCCCCTTTTTGTTCCGCAAAACACAGAAAACGGCTGCATCTCAGTGGAATTTACAAAATGTTTACAATTAAATATTTTGTAAATATTTATGGTTTATTTTGTAAATTAGGTGAATTTGCTATTGATTTCCGATTTTTTTGTTGACTTCGACACGCTTTGGTGATAAAATAGTAAACTGCATTAGAATGGTTTATTTCTATATTATTTATGTCATTTGCCTGTTTTTTGTCCCCTTTCCGCTACTCGGCGGGGCAAAAAACGGGTATCAACAGAACGGAGTGATATTGGAATGGTAAAGCCCCAGAAAGTCGGCAAGAACGTCAGAATGAGCTTTTCCAAAATCGACGAAATCCTTGAGATGCCCAATCTGATTGAAGTTCAGAAGAACTCCTATCAGTGGTTCCTCGAGGAAGGTTTGATGGAAGTGCTGCGGGATGTATCCCCCATCACGGATTATTCCGGAAACCTCTTCATCGATTTTGTGTCTTATTCTCTCGATTCCAAGCCCAAGTATCCCGTTGAGGAGTGCAAAGAGCGCGACGTAAACTACGCCGCTCCCCTCAAGGTGGAAGTCCGCCTCTCCAACAAGCTGACCGGTGAGGTCAAGCAGTCCGAAATCTTCATGGGCGATTTCCCGCTCATGACCGAAAGCGGAACCTTCATTATTAATGGTGCCGAGCGTGTCGTTGTTTCTCAGATCGTTCGCTCCCCCGGCATCTACTACGATCAGCAGATCGACAAAACCGGTAAGCGCATGTTCACCGCCACGGTAATTCCCTATCGCGGCGCCTGGCTGGAGTATGAAACGGATTCCAGCGATGTGTTCTACGTTCGCATCGATAAGAACCGCAAGCTCCCCATCACTATGCTGATCCGCGCACTGGGTATCCAGTCCGCTGACGAGATCCGTGCCGTATTCGGCGACGAGCCGAAGCTTGTTGCTACTCTCGAGAAGGATGAGTGCGACAACCTGGCACTGGAAAACAAGACCTCCGTTCGCGATGAGGCTCTGAAGGAGATCTACAAGAAGCTCCGTCCCGGTGAGCCCGCTATCGTCGAGAGCGCTGAGCTTCTGATCCACAATCTGTTCTTCGATCCCAAGCGTTACGACTTGGCTCCCGTTGGACGTTACAAGTACGACAAGAAGCTGGCGATCCACTCCCGTATTGCCGGTCACACCCTGTCCCGTCCCGCTGTCAGCCCCCTGACCGGCGAGATCCTCTTTGAGGCAGGCGCTCTGCTTTCCGCAGAGGACGCACTGGCCATCGAGCATGCAGGTATCAACGAAGCATACCTGAAGCTGGACGACGGCACCGAGGTAAAGGTATTCGGCAACAACACCATCGAGCCCATCCATCTGTTGGGCTACGATCTCACCGACTGCGGCATCGAGGAAAAGGTACGCACCTCCGTACTGCTCGAGATCATGGAAGCAGCCGGCGACGACGTTGAGGAAGTAAAGGCCCAGGTAATGCGCCGCATGACCGAGCTGGTTCCCAAGCACATCACCGAGGACGATATCCTCGCTTCCATCAACTATCTCCTGTGCCTGTCCCACGACATCGGCACCACCGACGATATCGACCATCTGGGTAACCGCCGTCTGCGCTGCGTAGGCGAATTGCTCCAGAATCAGTTCCGTATCGGTCTGTCCCGTATGGACAAGATCGTGAAGGAGCGTATGACCGTTCAGGACAACGAAACGCTGACTCCTCAGACGCTGATCAACATCCGTCCCGTAGTCACCGCCATCCGTGAGTTCTTCGGTTCCTCCCCGCTCTCCCAGTTCATGGACCAGTCCAACCCTCTGGCTGAGCTGACCCACAAGCGCCGTCTGTCCGCACTGGGTCCCGGCGGTTTGTCCCGTGACCGTGCTTCCTTCGACGTTCGTGACGTACACTACACCTACTACGGCCGTATGTGTCCCATCGAGACTCCCGAAGGTCCCAACATCGGTCTGATTTCCTATCTGGCAACCTATGCCCGCATCAACAAGTACGGCTTCATTGAGGCTCCCTACCGCCGCGTTGACCGCGAGACCGGTGTGGTAACCAACGAGGTTGTCTACATGACTGCGGACGTGGAAGACAAGTATATCGTAGCACAGGCAAACGAGCCTCTGGATGAGAACAACCGCTTCGTGAACCGCAAGGTTACCGCCCGCGACAAGGCCGAGATCATCGAGATCGAGAACGATCGCGTGGACTTCATGGACGTTTCTCCCAAGATGGTGGTTTCCGTTGCTACCGCACACATCCCGTTCCTGGAGAACGACGATAACTCCCGTGCACTGATGGGTTCCAACATGCAGAAGCAGGCTGTACCGCTTCTCACCACCGACTCCCCCATCGTCGGTACCGGTATGGAGCACAAGGCCGCCGTTGACTCCGGCGTTGTGGTTCTTGCCAAGGAAGACGGCTACGTTGAGGCCGTTTCCGCTGATGAGATCACCCTCCGCTACGACGACGGCCGGAAGGAAGTATACCACCTCCTGAAGTTCAAGCGCAGCAACCAGGGTATGTGTATGAATCAGCATCCCATCGTGGATGCCGGCGAGCGTGTGGAAAAGGGACAGGTTATTGCCGACGGTCCCGCAACCGATCACGGCGAAATCGCCCTCGGTAAGAACGCGCTGATCGGCTTTATGACCTGGGAAGGTTACAACTACGAGGACGCCGTTCTTCTGAACGAGCGTCTGGTACGCGATGACGTTTACACTTCTATTCATATTGAAGAATATACCCACGAAGCCCGCGACACCAAGCTCGGACCGGAAGAGATCACCCGCGAAATCCCCAACGTTGGCGAGGACGCGCTGAAGGATCTGAACGCCGACGGTATCATTAAGAAGGGTACCGAGGTTCGCCCCGGCGATATTCTCGTCGGTAAGGTTACCCCCAAGGGCGAAACCGAACTGACCGCTGAGGAAAGACTGCTTCGCGCCATCTTCGGCGAGAAGGCACGCGAGGTGCGTGACACCTCCCTCCGTCTGCCCCACGGTGAGTCCGGTATCGTAATCGACGTAAAGGTATTCTCCCGTGACAACTCCGATGATCTCCCGCCGGGAGTAAATCAGGTAGTCCGCGTATACATCGCACAGAAGAGAAAGATCTCCGTGGGCGATAAGATGGCGGGCCGTCACGGTAACAAGGGTGTCGTTTCCCGCATCCTGCCTCCCGAGGATATGCCCTTCCTGCCCGACGGTACTCCCCTGGATATCGTTCTGAACCCGCTGGGCGTTCCTTCCCGAATGAACATCGGTCAGGTGCTGGAAGTACACCTCGGTATCGCAGCCAAGAAGCTGGGCTGGAAGATCATGACCCCCGTATTCGACGGTGCAAACGAGAAGGACATCACGGAATGCATGCGTATGGCAGGCATGGCCCGTCAGGTTCTCCCCGGTGAGAACACCCAGGGTAAGGACACTTACACCGAGGTGGATCCTGTTACCGGCGAGGAAAAGACCATGATCGTGGACGGTAAGACCGTTCTGTACGACGGCCGTACCGGTGAGCCCTTCGATAACCCCGTTACCGTTGGTATCATGTATTACCTCAAGCTGCATCACCTGGTTGACGATAAGATCCACGCCCGTTCCACCGGTCCCTACTCCCTCGTTACTCAGCAGCCTCTGGGCGGTAAAGCTCAGTTCGGCGGCCAGCGTTTCGGTGAGATGGAGGTTTGGGCACTGGAGGCATACGGCGCCGCTTACACCCTGCAGGAAATCCTCACGGTTAAGAGTGACGATATCACCGGCCGTGTGAAGACCTACGAGGCCATCGTCAAGGGTCAGAACATCCCGACGCCCGGCGTACCCGAAGCGTTCAAGGTTCTGGTTAAGGAATTGCAGGCATTGTCCCTCGATATCAAGGTTCTGGACGAGAACGGCGACGAGATCGAGCTCTCCAAGATCGGCGAGGACGATCTGGAAACCCCGAACTACGTTTCCGGCGACAGCGACATCTCCGAGGACGACCTGGGCGAATCCGTTGCGACGGACGATCTGTTCGATTCCTTTACCGAGGAAGACGTAGATGACGAGCCCACTGACGAGCAGTTCGAGGCCGCTATGGCCAGCGGACTGGATCTCGATGATCTGGACGACGAGTTTTGATCCAATACACGATAACTGAATTAAAGAAGGTATACTGCTGATGGAACGCAATACATTCGATTCTATAAAAATTGGTCTGGCGTCTCCTGAAATGATCCGCAGCTGGTCTCACGGCGAAGTAAAAAAGCCGGAAACCATCAACTACCGCACGCTCAAGCCTGAGCGTGACGGTCTGTTCTGCGAGCGCATCTTTGGACCGACGAAAGACTGGGAGTGCTTGTGCGGCAAGTACAAGCGCATCCGTCACAAGGGCAAGATCTGCGAGAAGTGCGGCGTTGAAGTTACCCAGAAAAAGGTACGCCGTGAGCGCATGGGCCACATCGAGCTGGCCGCTCCCGTATCCCACATCTGGTACTTCCGTGCTATTCCCTCCCGTATGGGTCTGCTTCTGGACATCTCCCCCCGCCTTCTGGAGAAGGTTCTCTATTTCGCTTCCTATATTGTAATTGATCCGGGTTCTACCCCGCTGGCAAAATATCAGCTTCTGAAGGAGACCGAGTACCGCGCCGCTTACGACCGCTACGAGAATGATTTCCGTGTGGGCATGGGCGCCGAGGCTATCAAGGAGCTTCTGAGCGAGCTCGATATCGAAGCACTGTCTGTACAGCTCAAGCAGGAGCTCTCTCAGGCAAGCGGTCAGAAAAAGGTCCGTATCATCAAGCGTCTGGAGGTCGTTGAGGCCTTCCGCAAGTCCGGCAATAAGCCGGAGTGGATGATCATGGACGTGGTTCCGGTTATTCCGCCGGAGCTCCGCGCCATGGTACAGCTGGACGGCGGTCGTTTCGCCACCTCCGATCTGAACGATCTGTACCGCCGCGTTATCAACCGCAACAACCGTCTGAAGCGCCTCATGGAACTGAGCGCTCCCGACATCATCATCCGTAACGAGAAGCGTATGCTCCAGGAAGCCGTTGACGCCCTGATCGACAACGGCCGCCGCGGCAAGCCCGTTACCGGTCCTTCCAACCGCCCCCTGAAGTCTCTGTCCGAAATGCTCCGCGGTAAGCAGGGTCGTTTCCGTCAGAACCTGCTGGGTAAGCGTGTTGACTATTCCGGCCGTTCCGTTATCGTTGTAGGACCCAGCCTGAAAATTTATCAGTGCGGTCTGCCGAAGGAAATGGCTCTGGAGCTCTTCAAGCCCTTCGTTATGAAGCGTCTGGTAGAAACCCAGAAGGCTTCCAATATCAAGGAGGCCAAGAAGAAGGTCGATCGCGTACACACCGACGTGTGGGACGCTTTGGAAGTTGTAATTAAGGAACATCCCGTTCTTCTGAACCGTGCACCTACCCTTCACCGTCTGTCCATTCAGGCATTCGAGCCCGTACTGGTAGAAGGTAAGGCAATCAAGCTGCATCCTCTGGTATGTAAGGCGTTCAACGCCGACTTCGACGGCGACCAGATGCCTGTTCACGAACCGCTGTCTGCCGAGGCACAGGCCGAGGCACGCTTCCTGATGCTGTCCGCCAATAACCTCCTGAAGCCGGTAGATGGCAAGGCCATCACCGTTCCTTCCCAGGATATGGTGCTTGGTTCCTTCTATCTGACTCTGGACAAGGCAGGCGAGCCCGGTGAGGGCAAGTGCTTCCGCGATTTCGACGAGGCTATGATGGCTTATGAAAACGGTCTGCTCGGTCTGCACGCTCCTATCAAGGTGCGCGTGGAAAAGGAGATCGACGGCGAAATGCGCACCGGTATCATCAACGCTACCCTGGGTCGTCTGATCTTCAACCGTGCAATTCCTCAGGATCTGCACTACGTAGACCGTTCCGATCCCTCGAAGCTGTTTGATCTGGAAATCGACTTCGTTGCCGGTTCCAAGCAGCTGGGCCAGATCATCGACCGTTGTATCAAGTACCACGGCTTCGGTGTAACCGCCAACATGCTGGACGAGATCAAGTCTATGGGCTTCAAGTATTCTACCCGTGCATCTATCTCCATCTCCGTTGCGGATATGACCATTCCGCCCGAGAAGTACGATCTAGTTGCCGCCGCCGAAAAGAAGGTTGAGACGGTTGCCAAGCACTTCCAGCGCGGTGAACTCTCCGAAGAGGAGCGTTACCAGAACGTTGTCCGTATTTGGGAACAGACCACCAACGACGTTGTCGCTGCTCTGCAGAACAACTTCAACCGTTATAACCCCATCAAGATGATGAGTGACTCCGGTGCCCGTGGTAACATCACGCAGATGCGTCAGCTGGCCGGTATGCGAGGCCTGATGTTCGCTACCTCCGGTAAGACCATGGAAATCCCGATCAAGTCTAACTTCCGTGAAGGCTTGAATATTCTGGAGTATTTCATTGCGGCACGTGGTGCACGTAAGTCCCTGTCCGATACCGCTCTGAAGACCGCGGACTCCGGCTACCTGACCAGACGTCTGGTTGACGTTGCCCAGGAAGTCATCATCCGTGAGAAGGACTGCGGTACCCAGAAGGGTCTGGTCGTACACGCCATCAAGGACGGCAACGAGGTAATCGAGCCTCTGAAGGACCGTCTGATGGGCCGTTACGTTATCGGCAACGTGGTACATCCCGAAACCGGTGAGGTTCTCGTGGAAGATAACACCATGATCAACGAAAAGCAGGCTGCTGCTATCGTGGATGCCGGTATTGAAACCGTTCTTATCCGTACCGTTCTCCAGTGCCGCGCACGCCACGGCGTCTGCGCACACTGCTACGGTGCCGATCTGGCACACTCCACTCCCGTGGATATCGGCGAAGCCGTCGGTATCATCGCTGCTCAGTCCATCGGTGAGCCCGGTACTCAGCTGACGATGCGTACCTTCCATACCGGTGGTGTGGCAGGTGCCGATATTACCCAGGGTCTTCCCCGAGTTGAGGAACTCTTCGAGGCAAGAAAGCCCAAGAAGCCCGCTATCGTTGCCGAGCAGTCCGGTATGGCTACCATCCAGGACAGCAAGCGTCTGCGCACTATCACGGTGAAGGCAGATGAAAGCGGCGAGGAAATCGCTTATCAGATTCCCTTCGGTATGCGCATTCTCATCGCCGACGGTCAGCACGTTCGTGCCGGTCAGGAACTGACCGAGGGCTACCGTGCCCCCGCCGATATTCTCCGCATCAACGGTATCGATGAGGTATACGAATATATCCTTCTCGAAGTACAGAAGGTATACCGTTCCCAGAACATCGACATCAACGATAAGCACATCGAGGTTATCGCCCGTCAGATGACCCGCAAGGTTATCATCAAGGACGCAGGAAGCACCAACCTGCTTTCCGGCTCCACTGTGGATCTGACCGAGCTGAATGCCGAGAACGAGGCTGTTGAAAAGCGCATCGCCGCAGGCGAAGCCGGCTTGACCCTCGCTGACGGAACTCCTCTGCTCCTTGGTATCACCAAGGCATCTCTGGGCACCGAATCCTTCCTGTCTGCCGCCTCCTTCCAGGAGACCACCAAGGTTCTCACCGAGGCTGCTATCAAGGGTAAGGTAGACCACCTGATGGGTCTGAAGGAGAACGTTATCATCGGTAAGCTGATCCCTGCCGGTACCGGTATGGCCCGCTACCGCGACATCGACGTTCAGCGTACGCAGCCCTATAACGATCCCCTTATGGCAGAGCTTCAGATGGCTGCTATGGCATCCGAATCCAAGCGTGCCGAAGAGGACGAAGAGGATCAGGATCTTGATCTGGCCGACGCAGAGATCGATATGCAGGAAGATATGAGCTCCGTTGGAGACGACAATCTGCTTGCAGACGACGAAGCCTCCGACAACGAATAATTCCCTGAAAATCCTGTCCTTTCCGGGCAGGATTTTTTGCGTTGTTTGTCCAATCTCACCAATGAGCGCAAATTCGTAAAAAGTGCGCGAATATTATTGTGCAAATTGGAGAATAATTGAAAATATTGAATCCTTATTGACAGACGGCATCCAAAATGCTATAATATTCACGTGCGTTTATGGGTACCTCTTTTTCTGTGCCCAAAACGCTGACTTTGATACTGTCGGCGGGCATCTCTTCCCGGCGATCGTATATAAACAACTATCACGAAAGAAATGGAGGAAAATCATGCCAACCTTTAATCAGCTTGTTAAGCAGGGCAGACAGGACAAGACCTACAAGTCTAAGTCTCCGGCTCTTCAGCGTGGCTTCAACTCGATCAAGAACAAGGCGATCGACCAGAGCGCACCGCAGAAGCGCGGCGTCTGCACTAAGGTAGGTACCACCACACCGAAGAAGCCGAACTCTGCACTTCGTAAATTTGCTAAGGTTCGTCTGACCAACGGTATGGAAGCTACCTGCTACATCCCCGGTATCGGCCACAACCTGCAGGAACACTCCGTCGTACTTATTCGCGGCGGCCGTGTACGTGACCTGCCTGGTGTACGTTACCACATCATCCGCGGTACCCTGGATGCACAGGGCGTTGCAAACCGCAACCAGAGCCGTTCCAAGTACGGCGCAAAGAAGGCAAAGGCTAAGAAGTAATTTTCGCTTTGCCCCCTCGTAAAGTCTCATTTCCAGCGTGCGAGCGCACTGCTGTATCGTGAAACATTGTTTATATACGACACGGCTGACGCTCACTTGCACTAGCGGGAGAATCTTTCGAGTACCTATGATTTCATATATTTTTAATGAAGGAGGGAAGTACAGTGTCGAGAAGAGGTCAGATTTCTAAAAGAGATGTGCTGCCGGATCCGCTTTACAACTCTAAACTCGTAAC
>JBGVKV010000109.1:0-19118 GCA_045123975.1 Eubacteriales bacterium
TGTTTATAAAAATTAAAAAAAAAATAAAAAAATTCTGGTTTTTATAAAAAAAATAATTTTAAAAAAAAAAAAACACGGCGGTATAATATACTGTGTGTGTATTACACCGCTGTTTTTCTGTATGCAAAAAATAATCACATAAATCATTTCAGGAGGAAACATATTCATGGCAAGAAAGAAACTTTCCATGGACGGCAACACCGCGGCGGCGCATGCTTCTTATGCGTTTACCGAAGTGGCTGCTATCTATCCGATTACCCCCTCTTCCGTTATGGCGGACGTAACCGACACCTGGAGTGCAGGCGGTCTGAAGAACATTATGGGCGACACCGTTAAGGTTGTGGAAATGCAGTCCGAGGCCGGTGCAGCCGGTGCCGTTCACGGCTCTCTCGCAGCAGGTGCTCTGACTACCACCTACACCGCACCCCAGGGTCTGCTTCTGATGATCCCCAATATGTATAAGATCGCGGGTGAATTGCTCCCCTGCGTTATCCACGTATCCGCACGCTGCGTTGCGTCTCACGCACTGAATATCTTCGGCGATCACTCCGACGTATACGCTTGCCGTCAGACCGGTTTTGCCATGATGGCTGAGTCCAACCCCCAGGAAGTTATGGATCTGGGTGCCGTTGCTCACCTTTCTACCATCAAGGGCCGTGTTCCCGTTCTGAACTTCTTCGACGGCTTCCGTACCTCCCACGAGATCCAGAAGATCGAGACCTGGGATTATAAGGATCTGGAAGAGATGGTGGACAAGGATGCCATCGCCGCATTCCGTGCCCGCTCCATCAATCCCGAGCATCCCGTACTCCGCGGCTCCGCCGAGAACGGTGATATCTTCTTCCAGCACCGCGAGGCCTGCAACAAGTTCTACGATGCGTTCCCCGCAATCGTTGAGGACTACATGAATCAGGTCAACGCCAAGATCGGCACCGATTACAAGCTGTTCAACTACTACGGCGCACCGGACGCAGAGCGCGTGATCGTCGCTATGGGCTCTATCTGCGACGTGGCAGAAGAAGTTATCGATTATATGCTCGCTCAGGGTGAGAAGGTGGGTCTGGTTAAGGTTCGTCTGTACCGTCCCTTCGTAGCTGAGAAGCTGTCCGAGGCAATCCCCGCCACCGCGAAGAAGATCGCCGTTCTGGACCGCACCAAGGAGCCCGGTTCTCTTGGTGAGCCTCTGTATCTGGACGTTGTTACTGCTCTCTCCAACGTTGGCAGAACCGATATCAAGGTTGTGGGCGGCCGTTACGGTCTGGGTTCAAAGGATACCCCGCCGTCCTCCATCTTCGCTGTATATGAGAATCTGGCCAAGGATGCTCCCAAAGCTAACTTCACCATCGGTATCGTAGATGACGTGACCGGTCTGTCCCTTGAGGAAAAGCCCGCTCCCGACACCGCTGCCGAGGGCACCATCGCATGCAAGTTCTGGGGTCTGGGCGGTGACGGTACCGTTGGCGCCAACAAGAACTCCATCAAGATCATCGGTGACCACACCGATAAGTTCATTCAGGCGTACTTCCAGTACGACTCCAAGAAGACTTCCGGTATCACCATCTCCCACCTGCGCTTCGGTGATAAGCCCATCAAGTCTCCTTACTACATCAACAAGGCCAACTTCGTTGCTTGCCATAACTCTTCCTACCTGAAGAAGTATGACATGATCTCCGACGTGAAGCCCGGCGGTACCTTCCTGCTTGACTGCGCGTGGGATATGGAAGGCCTGGAGGCAAATCTGCCCGCTAAGGTTAAGTCCTACATCGCCAAGAACAACATCAAGTTCTACACCATCGACGCTACCACCATCGCAACCAAGAAGATCGGTAACGCCAAGGTTAAGAACACCGTTCTGCAGTCCGCATTCTTCTCCCTGGCAGGCATCCTGCCCAAGGATGAGGCCATCGACTACATGAAGAAGGCTGCATATAAGTCCTACATCAAGAAGGGCCAGGCTATCGTTGATCTGAACTATGCCGCTATCGACGCCGGCTCCGACGCATACGTAGAGATCCAGGTTCCCGCCGCATGGGCAGATGCTCAGCCCGATGCACCGAAGGCTGCCTTCACCTCCAAGCGTGCCGATCTGGAGAAGTTTGTCAACACCGTGGTGGCTCCCACCAACGCAATGGCCGGTGACTCCCTGCCCGTATCCGCATTTGAGGATTACGTGGACGGTACCTTCCCCCAGGGCTCTTCCGCATCTGAGAAGCGCGGCGTTGCCGTATACGTTCCCGAGTGGATTCCCGAAAACTGCATCCAGTGTAACAACTGTGCGTTCGTTTGCCCCCACGCAACCATCCGTCCCTTCGCTATGACCGAAGAGGAGGCTGCTGCTGCTCCCGCAAACACCAAGTTCACCGCAAAGCCCGTTATCAAGACCAACTACAAGTTCACCATGGCCGTATCTCCCATGGATTGTATGGGATGTACCCTCTGCGTGAAGGCTTGTCCCGTATCCAATAAGGCAGATAAGGACGGCACCGATAAGCACGCTCTGAAGATGGTTCTCCGCGAGACTCAGGAAGACCAGCAGGCCGCTTGGGACTACGCCGTTGCCAACGTATCCGAGAAGGATGAGCTCATCAACAACACCGTTAAGGGATCCCAGTTCAAGCAGCCCCTGCTTGAGTTCTCCGGCTCCTGCGCAGGTTGTGCCGAGACCTCTTACGCCCGTCTGATCACTCAGCTGTTCGGTGAGAGAATGTACATCTCCAACGCAACCGGATGTTCCTCCATCTGGGGCGGCTCCGCACCCGCAACTCCTTACACCGTAAACAATAAGACCGGCCACGGTCCCGCATGGGCTAACTCCCTGTTCGAGGACAACGCCGAGCACGGTCTGGGTATGTATCTGGGTCAGAAGACCATCCGCAACCGCCTGATCGAGAAGGTAAAGGCTCTGGAGACTCCTTGCGAGAAGTGCACCGAGATCGTTCAGAACTACCTGAACACCGTGAACGACGGTAAGGCAAACCAGGCCGCTACCGAGGCTCTCATTGAGCTGCTGGAGGGCTGGGCTGCGAAGGGCTGCGAGAAGTCCAAGGAAATCCTCGCCGAGAAGCACTATCTGGCGAAGAAGTCCGTATGGATCTTCGGTGGTGACGGCTGGGCATACGACATTGGCTTCGGCGGTCTGGACCACGTAATCGCATCCGGCGAAGACGTAAACATCATGGTATTCGATACCGAGGTTTACTCCAACACCGGCGGACAGGCATCCAAGGCTTCCAATATCGGTCAGGTGGCACAGTTCGCCGCTGCCGGTAAGGCCATCGGCAAGAAGAATCTGGCCGAGATCGCTATGTCCTACGGCTACGTATACGTGGCACAGGTAGCTATGGGCGCCGATATGAATCAGCTGCTCAAGGCTCTGACGGAGGCGGAGGCTTACAACGGCCCGTCCATCATCATCGGCTATGCACCCTGCGAGATGCACGGTATCAAGGGCACTATGCAGAACTGCCAGCTGGAGATGAAGCGTGCGGTTGATGCCGGCTACTGGCAGATGTTCCGCTACAATCCCGCTCTGAAGGAAGAGGGCAAGAATCCCTTCTCCCTGGATTCCAAGGAACCCACCGCAAGCTACGTGGACTTCATCAAGAGCGAAAACCGTTACAGCCGCCTGATGCAGTCCTTCCCGGAGCGTGCAGAGGAGCTGTTCGCACAGGCAGACGCCAACGCAAAGGCCAAGTACGAGAGACTGACCAAGTTCGTCGAGCTGTACAAGTAATTTCCACTGAACGAAAACAGCCGGATCCCCCGTGGGTCCGGCTGTATTTTCTCCCGTTATTCTATGGCAAAGGGGTCTTTTCATGGCCAATCACCGCAAAGTATATCTGGAGATCACAAACGTGTGCAATCTCCGCTGTGCCTTCTGTCCCGGCACCACCCGTCCGTCCCATTCTCTGACGGAGGCGGAATTCTCTGTCCTTTTGGATCGGGTCGCGCCCTGGGCGGAGTATCTGTATTATCATCTGATGGGTGAGCCTACGGCACATCCCCTTCTGCCCCGGTTTATGGAGATGGCGGCCGAAAGAGGAATGAAGTCCATGATCACCACCAACGGCACCCTTCTTCCCCGGAGGGGGGAGTCGATTCTCGCCGCCCATCCCCACAAGGTGAACATCTCCCTCCACGCCTTCGAGGCCAATCCTCCCGGGATGTCCTTTGAGGAGTATATCGAGGGATGCCTTGCCTTCGCCGCCCGCGCGGCGGATGGGGGGACCATTGCCGTTTTGCGGCTGTGGAATCTGGATGGCCGTGCCGAGGGGGCACTCCACGAGAAAAACGAGATGATTCTTACCGCCCTCCATCGGGCATTTCCCGGGGATTGGGTGACTACCCGCTCCGGGTATCGGATGCGCTCCCGGGTGTTCCTGGAATGGGGTGAAAAGTTCGATTGGCCTGATCCCTGCGGAAGTTTCCTGTCCGACACGGGATTCTGCTACGGCCTAAGAGATCAGATCGGTGTGCTGTGCGACGGCACCGTGGTGCCCTGCTGTCTGGATCACAACGGGGATATCCCCTTGGGCAATCTGTTTGATTCCTCCCTGGAGGAGATCCTTTCCTCCCCGCGCGCCCGTGCCATTTACGACGGGTTCACCGCCCACCGATGCACGGAGGAATTGTGCCGCCGCTGTATGCGGGCGGGATATTATCGATGAGACGGAATCCCAGGCGAAAATAGTATTTATTGACAGAAAAGTGCAATTATGATAAAATGACATCGGATACAGCCGAGTTGCTGTGTATCAGTTGACTGTGAGGAAACGCCTATGAAGGAAAAATATCGTTATATCGATTGGAACAGTCCAATGATTACGTTTTCCTTTCTTATCGTGCTGGTCATGACTGCCATAAACAGTTACGTTCTTATAACGGCGGGTCACGTCGCTGCGTATCTCAGAGCAGAGTTGTGGATGGGACGAGAGTATGTCTATTGGGCGTATCCGTCTCTTGCCACGTGGGACGTGGTGTTCGGTGTGCTTTTGTTCGTTGTGCCTATGGTTGCGTTTGTCGCCCGTTATTTTCTTTTGCAGGAGCGGCGGCTTGGCGTCATTCTGATGGTGGCCTGTATGGCGGCTCAGATTATTTGGAGCCTCGAATATCTTCTGATCACCTGTTCCGTTACGGAAGAGACTTCCCCGATGTTGGCGTTTACCGTTGTTCAGATGATCGTCTGTGCCGTTTTGGCCGCAGTACCTACGGTCTACTTTTTGCGCTCGGACGATTTTCTGTTTTGAAAACCATATACAAAAAATCAAAAAACCGCAATCCCGAAAGAGGATTGCGGTTTTATTTTTATGTATTACCACGGGAAGAAGGTGCGGAGGATGCTTTGCCCGCACACGGTCAGGGTCACGTAGATCACGGCGTTCACGGCCCAATAGGGGATCTTTCGCCATCCGTGCCAGTAATCCGATACGGATTTGAGAGGGAAGGCGCTGACCATCGTGATGGGGAATCCGGTGATGTACCAGGCATCCACGGACATAATGGGCACAAAAGAGAACAGAAACCAGCACCAGTAGATGGGACAGGCGATGCGGAAGGACAGACGGGCAATCCGTGGGAAGGTAAGGCATCCGTCCTTTTCGTATTTTTCCAGCTTTTTCATAGCCTTAAAGCTGATGGTCATGGAAAAAGCATAGGCGCCCAGCAAAATGATCAGAAAAAGGGTGACGTATCCGCCCACAACCTGGCTGTAAAACAGTATGACGGAACCGAAGAGCAGGCCGTACAGAATGGCGGTGGCCGTGTTCTTTTGAAAATACTCAAGCAGGGGCGCCAGGGCTGTGCGCCGTGTTGCTTTGTGCAGCATCTCCGCTTCCTCCCTCCATCTGTTTTCAATACCATTGTAGCATGCTCACAAAAATATGTCAAGACACCGTTGGTTGTGCCACAAACAACCAAATGGCGGATAAAACTGGAAAAAATCACTTGAAAATATGGAATCCGTTGTGCTACAATGGGGGTGTACCGACCAAGTCGGATCCGGGTTGCGGAGAACGCGATCCATAAACAACAAGGAGTACGGACTATGAGAAATCAAACCGTTGAGAAGATCGGTGTTACCGGACACCGTGGCTGCAAGGCGTACATTGCCGAGAATACTCTGGAATCCTTCCGCGAGGCATTCCGTCTGGACGTGGACGTTCTGGAATTTGACGTTCACCTGACCCGTGATAAGGTGCTGGTGGTTATGCACGACGACCTGGTGGACCGCACCACCGACGGCACCGGCTGCATCCATTTCAAGACCCTGGAAGAGGTGAAGAAGCTGGATGCCGGCGTGAAATTCGGCCAGCCCGGCCTGAGAATCCCCACTCTCCGTGAGGCACTGGAGTGCATCGTAAACGAGGGCGCACCCGATATGATCCTCAACGTAGAGATCAAGGATCAGCGTGCGGACTGCATCGACGCCACCATCGCCATGCTGGAGGAGTTCGGCGTTTTGGACCGTTCCGTTATCGCCAGCTTCGACGCACAGGCTCTTCTGTACGTGCAGGACAATTATCCCCACGTGAAGACCCAGGGACATTATCCCATATACATGGTGCAGTACGATCCCCGTGTTCTGGATCGTATGTACGGTATGGGCGTGCCGCTGAATTCCAAGCGTCTGCCCACCGAGGAGGACATCTTTGAGGCAGTGAAATTTGCCAACGATCACGGCATCCAGGCTTGGGGCTACCACGCGGATAACCGTGAGCAGGCCATCAATGCCGTGAAATTCGGCTTCACCAACATCACAGGCAACGATCCCCGTGATCTGATCGCCTACCTGGACGAGATCGACCGCCGCTGCGGTAAGTAAGAGAGAAAAGAAAGCGGGCTGCCTTCGGGCAGCCCGTTTATTTTATTCTGTTGGCATGGACCGGATGGGATAGCTTTCCGCATCAAAGGGTTTGCGTTCCTCCGGCCAGCGGTTTCGGTAGTATTCCTCGCCGGTCACACCGTCCCGGATGATGAAGACAATCACCCAGTCCTCGTAGCTAAGTCCATCCAATTCCTGCATCAGACAAAGTTTCAGGTATACGCTGTTAAACGCTATTGCCGCATCCAACTGCGCGGTTTCTTTGTATGTGCGGATAATCATTTCCCGTCCATCCTCGGATATTTCGATGCGTGGATTTCCGCTTGACGTTAAAATAGGAGAATGCCGCAAAGCGTTCTCTTGCTTTTTAGTCATCGACAGGATGAGAGCTCCGTCTTCATCGATCTCGTATTTGTCAAAGAAATTTTCGGGCAGACTGTATTCGGAGGGATTGATCTCTAAAAAATCCGTCAGGGAACAGTTGAACATATGGCGGCAGTCCTCGTTTGTGAATCGCCACTTGCTGTAGATGCTGTCACGGATATCGCCGGCACAACCGATTATAAAACAAACTACCGCTATAACCATGAGCGAGATTCCAAGTGTTTTTTTCGTCTTCTGCTTTTTTCTCTGCTCGGGAGTAAAAATGGCAAAGTCCGCATCCGGAAGAATTTCGGGGAATATCACTTCCTCCTCTTTTTCCATAGCCGTCAGATAGGTCTGTGCCAATTGAGCCAGATGCAAATTGGGGGCAGTGGCATTCGTTTCCTCAAAATAAGCTTTTGCTCCATCAAGATCCCCGGAGCGGTAGGCAATCACGCCTCGGCTAAACTTTCCGGTCACTTTTTCAAGGGAATACTGAAAATCAGTGGGATTTAATTGATTGGCAGAATCGTCCAAATAGGAGAGACAGGCGGAATAATCCCCTGCCGCATAGGCGCGGTACAGGACAAATACAGGATACTTTGCCCGCAGTTTTTCCGGATTTTTACTTTTCTTAGAAAAACGGTCGAAGGCATCACAGACTGCTTGCAGTTTTTCCTTGTCATCTACGTTAAAATACACACTGGCCAACCAGTTAAGGAGTATGTATTTGAATGCGGGAGACATTTTCTCTCCAAACGCTCCTGCTGCCAAATTGACTGTCAGAGCATAGTCTCCGGAATGGTATGCCATTCCCAGACGCTGGCTGTACGTAGGAGTGTATTTTTTGGGTGCCGAGGTGAGTATTTCTTGATATTTGGCAGCATCCAACTCCTGAGCAAGTGATGTCAGCAGTGTTTTTTGCAGCACGCGTTGGTGTATCCGCTCGTATAAAACCTGGTAGATACACCCAAGTAACAGCGCCGCGAGATATGTTAACCAAATAGGCGGTGAAACGAACTGGTTAACAAAAACAACGGCAAATATAACAACAAAATAAACGAGGATATATAGGATATTCAGCCACGTTTTTGCACGAAGATATTGCTTCATTACAGGGTGTGCTTCTCTTGGATGCATAGGTGGTCTCCTTTTACTTAAAATTATCGTATAGTTTATGTTTATGCGGCGGTTGCCGTTCTTTTCACAATTCTCTCTCCCAACAAAAACAGCACGCAGCCTGCGGCGTAGCAGATCAGATCCGCCGGGGAGAAGGTAGAACCGAGAAGGATCCGGAAGAAGGCGATATTCCCAAGACCCAGGAGGGTGACGAAATTGAAATACTGTCCAATCTCCACCGCGGCGGCGAAGAGGAACACCCACAGAGGGAGAAGTCGGACGCCCGTCGGGAACACGATCCGCACGGCGGCGCAAATCAGCACCGTTACGAGGATATCTCCGCCGTAGGGGCGGATGAAATCGTCCCGCACAAACAGGGCAATGAGGATTTCTGTGATCAGGAGAATGGTGAACGCGAGGATGTAACCGAGACGTTTTTTCATAAATCTTTCCGTGGGAAGCCTTTCATAGTTCTTTTTTCTCCGGAGGGGGAGGCAGGAACCATCTCAAACGCCGAAGTTTCCTGCCTCCCCCATACCCCCACCAACCTCCTTGGCTCTCGGAAGCATTGGGCCGGTGTCTTGCGATTCAGATCAAACTAAATGCCCACAACTTTATTTTTTGCCTGTACCTTGGAGAATTTCCAGTCATGGAAATTCTCGGGAGGTGGGCCGGTGTCTTGCGAGTTGAGCCCACAGATTCATTTTTGTCTGCACCTTGGAGAAAGTCGGTCGGCGCAGCCGATTCAAAATGGCTTACCCATTTTGAAAGACTTTCTCGCGAGTCAGGTGGTTGTCGTACGACTTAAACTGAAGTGTATCCTGACTCAGTGGTACCAAGAGGAATCCAGCTGATCCAGGGTGCCAAAGGTGCATCCCATCTCCTGCAGATATTCAATCATCCACGGCAGCATGTCCACCGTTTCCTGATACGTTTCGTGGAACAGGAAGATGTGGGGCGCAGTTTCCTTGCGGAAGCTGTACGCCGTGGTGGACAAAAAGCTGTCCTTCAGATATTCCTCTACCGTGGTGCCCGCCGGACGGAGCTTGTTCTGGCTGTCGTTGTTCAGCGCGTTCCAGTCGTAGCCACGATACCCCTCGTAGCCGATGGCTTCCTTCAGCGTGCCTCGCAGAGTGCCCGCCGTCAAGGAGCCGCCGGGGAAGCGGTACAGCCGCTCACTCGGTACCTCACCGAATACCTTTTCCGCGGATTTTTCCCACTTGGCCAGATCGGCAAGGGTGTTTTCCTTGGAGGTGTACAGATAGGTGTAGTTGTGATCGCAGGAATGGCATCCTACGGAATGACCTTCTTCCCGCACACGGCGGGCGATCTCGGGATATTTCTCCATATATTTGCCCACCATAAAGAAGGTGGCCTTGATATCGTATTCCTTCAGTATATCCAGAATCTGCTCGGTGTAATTGGGATTGGGGCCGTCGTCAAAGGAGAGATAGGCCGTCATATCGCCCTTCTCCACCACCACGTTCACCCACGGAATACCGCGGCTCACGTGGAGCACGATTCCGCCTGTGGCCTGCACGAAGTAGGCCTCCTCCGATTTTTCACCCACGAAATCGGCATCGTAGATCAAGCCGGCGGGTATGGGATAACTGCCGTACTCGATTTGGATGTCAAGAAATCCCTCGGGCAACGACGTGCCCGCCCGTGCGGCATCGATGGCGGCATATGCTTCCGACTCGCTCATACCGGTGAGCGGGGGCATAATGATCACCACGTCCTCCACCGCCAGCGTTTCCAGCGGGATGGGCTCCGTTTCCTCCGGCACGTCCGTGTCCTCCGGGGGAACGGTTTCCGATTCCACATCCGATTCCGGCGGAGCCTCCGTTTCGGGAGGCAGCGTTACGGGAGGTTCCGTTGCCGGCGCCGGCGTTTCTGGCGCATCCGTCTGCGGATCTGCCGTGACAGGCAGAGAAGATCCCGGCGTGCAGAAGCAAAGCGACGGGATCAAAAGACAAAGGACGAGAATAAGGCAAAAACGTTTCATAGCGGCTCCGGATACAGTATTTGATCATTCGACGGATTTCCCCGAAAAAAGTTCCGGGAAAAGAGGGGGAATGCTATCTTTTTTCACGATTTTATGTTACCATATATACAGCGTGTGTTTGTGTGCGCGAAGAACACGGAATCGTGGCGACTGATGTCGCTTCTGCTATTATTGTATATCATTCGGGGGGAAAATGCAATGCTTTCGTTTTTAATTATTACAGTATCGGTGGTGCTTTGCGTCCTGCGCTGTCTTCCCCTGACGGGAAAGCGGGCCGTCGCGGCGGCATGGGCGGCCTGCCTTGCCTGCGTGGGCGGTATTCCTCCTGTGGTGATGGCCCTGCGGTGGGCAAAGCAGCTGGAGATATCCGCCCTGGATGAGGCGGGTTGGGCATGGGATATGCTGCAGGGCTGGTTTTCTCTGGCCGGCGGTTTTACGGCGCTGGTGGGCATTCCCTTACTGATCGCTGCCCTGATCCGGCATAAGATGGTGTGGATGCGGACACTGATCGGGCCCGTCGCCGTGATCCTTCTGCAGATCGGCGGCGCCGGCTACGCTGTGTTGTGTGAGAACACCGCCGTGGATCTTTCCCGGATCCTGACCGCGTTCGCCGCGGGATGCGGAGCATTTCTCCTCTGCGGCATTGCCGCCGACGGAGTTCGCTATGCTGTGACCGGCCAGCCCGTTTTGCTGCAGGCAAAGCCGGAGCCTCAAAAACCCGTGCGGCAGCATCGCCGCCGGAAAAAACGGCGGTAAAATCGGCGTCGTTCCCCACTTTGAGGCCAAAACAGGCGTCGATTCGACAAAATGCCCACGAATTTTGCCGACAGATATGTTGTTTTTTGGGAATAATTTTCAGCGGTGCCTATTGCAAAACACCCGTTCGTGTGTTACAATGATACCAATCAAAACCGCCTCGGAAAGGAAACGATCATGCTGTTTTTGATAACCGGATTTGACCCCTTTGGCAATAGTGCGCTGAACGCTTCCCGCGAGGCGGTGCGGGCCATGCCCGATATGTGGGGCGATCATCGGATCGTCACCGCCACCCTGCCTGTGGTGTACGACAAGTGCGCCGACGCGCTGTACGAGCTTTTGGACGAGCACCAGCCGGACGTGGTCCTTTGTTTGGGACAGGCCGTGGGCCGGGATGGAATCTCTTTGGAGCACGCCGCCGTCAACGTGAAGGCGTCCAGCTCCCCGGATAACGCGGGCGTTACCTTCAGCGGCGAAAAGATCGCGGAGAACGGCGCGGAATCCCTTCCTTCTAATCTTCCCCTGAAAGAGCTGGCTTATGCTTTGAAGGAAGTGGGTATCTCCTCGAAAATATCCTATTCGGCGGGCACCTACGTGTGCAACAATCTGTTCTATCACCTGATGGGCTACGCATCGGAGCACGCGAAGCGGATGCTGTGCGGATTTATCCATATCCCGCCCTGCGAGGAACAGAAGACGGATTACGCCGAGGGCACGCCGATCATGCCCACCTCTGAAGCGGTGCGGGCGCTGAAAGCCATTGTGGCCTACCTTTGCGCGTGATAAATGAGAAAAGTAAAAGGACAGAGACGAGAATCTCTGCCCTTTTTTATTTATTCAGTTATAACTCATAACTCACAACTCATAACTGATAACTTATAACTCATTCCTCGCCTTCGATGCGCTTGGACCAGGAGCGGCCGATGGAGGCGATCAGCTTGAGCACGTCGGTGCGCACGTCGGCGGGGTACGCGGAGTACACACGGAAGGTCTCGAACGCCAGAGTGCCGCGGTAGCCGATCTCTTTCAGACCCTCAACCAGAGTGTCCCAGTTGCAGACGTGATTGCGTCCGTTGGCCAGGCAGGAGTAGGGAGGCATGTGAAGATCGTCCACGCCGTTGTTGTCGTGGAGGTGGAGAATGGTTACGCGGTGGCCCAGGGTTACCAGGTAATCACGGATGTTCTTGCGAAGCAGGATCGCGTGTCCCACGTCGAAGCAGAAGCCGAAGTAATCGCCGCCTGCTTCCTCGTTCAGGGTATCGATCAGCTTCACCTGATCCTCTGCGGCGCAGAGCTTGCCCTCCTCCAGACGGTTGGGACGGGTGGTGAACAGATTCTCCAGGCAGATCTTTACGCCCTTGTATTTCTTGATAATGGGGATCAGCTTCCGGTACATGTCCCAGTTGTTCTCCCATTCCTCTTCCTTGGTGTCGCCGCCGGTAGGATGTACTACGATGGCAGGGCACTTTACGTATTCGCACACAGCGAAGCACTTGTCCATAACCATACGGATATATGCATTCAGCTCATCGTTGCCCGGGAAATAGGCCGGGAAGGGTGCGTGCATCTGGGAGATCACCACGCCGGTCTTCTCGGAGGCTTCCTTCAGGGGAGTGAAGTAGGCCAGAATTTCCTCCAGGGACTGGTCAAAGAAGGTTTCTGTCATTCCTTCCTTGTTCAGCTTGGACGTGCTCACAAAGCCGTCGATATTGAAGTCTACCGCATCAAAGCCGCAGCTCTTGATGTACTCGAAGGAGCCGAGAGGATCCTCGCGGTTATACCAGCTGGCAGACTGCACACCGATTCTCAACATAGTTTTGTACCTCTTTTTATTAAAAATTGTTTTTGCTTGTAAGATTTATTTTCCCTCAATGCGGTCCGCCATCCGGCGCCCGATCTTGTACAGATAGGAAGCCGCGTCGGGGATGAACTCGACGGGGCACTGCTTGAAGAAATTGTAGCACTCGAAGGTGAAATCCCCCCGATAGCCGATATCCGAAAGGGCCTCCAGAATGGGGTCCCACTCCATCTTGCCGCAGAAGGGAGCGGTGTGGCTGTCCTCACGGAAATTGTTGTCGTGTACGTGGAGGGCCGCCAGCCGATTTGCACCGAGGGCGCGGATGGAATCGGTGACCTCGTGGCCGAGAAGACCGCAGTGTCCCAGATCCAGGCAGGCCGCGAAGCAGTCGTCGCCCAGCGTGTCCAGGTAGTCGATCTGCTCACGAACGTTGCCGCAGACGGAGTCCACGAAGATGCCGCGGCGCTTGTCCATCTGTCCCGTGTTCTCGATGGCGATGCGGATACCCACCCGCTTGGCGTGGGGCGCCAGGGCACGGTAGAAATCCATGTTCATGTCCTTCAAGTACGTCTCGTTACCCCGGTAGGTCATATAATTGATGGGGTGAACCACAATATTTTTCGCACCCAGATAGGCCGCCGCCTCAAGGGAGCGGACGAGCCAGTCGAAGATGTGCTCGTTGTAGTATGTATTCTTGGGGGAATCGTCCCGACGGGAAGAGAAGGGGGCGTGGGATTGGTTGCAGGTGATGCCTGCTTCGTCCGCTGCCGCCTTCAGGGAGGCAAGGTATTCCTTGTAGTTATCCTCAAAAATCGGATTGCCCTCAATCACGTTCAGGGTGAGATCGTAGGCATCAAATCCGGCCTGCGCCAGCAGGCGGACCGTTTCCGCTTCGCCGATCTTCCCCGCGATGGGCATGGTTTGGGTAGAAACGATCATTACTTCTCGCCCCGGCGTGTCAGAATGTGGTTTACCATGTGGTGGGAAACCTTTGCCATATGGCCGGCTGCGTCTTCCAGCAGTTCCTTGGGCAGACGTCCGTAGAAATTGTCCGCCTCCAGAGTGAAGTCGCCGCGGTAGCCGATATCGGCCAGCGCATCGAGGATTTCGTCCCAGTCGATGGCCTGGTGGTAGGGCAGCTGATGGATATCCCGTTTTCCGTCGTTATCGTGTACGTGCAGAGCACCCAGGCGGTCGGCGCCGAGGGCATGAATCATCTCGGCGGGACGGGGGCCGTTCAGCGCGCAGTGTCCGATGTCCAGACAAGCGGTGAAGTCCTCACCCAGCGTGTCGATGTAGCGGCAGAAATCGTCGGGATCGCTGCAGGGCGCCACGATGATCTTGCCGTCGTCGTCCACCTGAAGCATGTTTTCCACGCCGATCTTCACGCCCGCCTTGTGGGCGTGGGGCTGAAGAGAGCGGAAGAACTCGAAATTTTTCTCGTCCATGAATTCCTTGTGATCCCGATACCGCTTGTAGGTGATGGGATGGACCACAACCACCTTGGCGCCCAGATAGCCGGCGGCTTCGATGGTGCGGATGATGCATTCCTGAATACGGGTGTTGTACCACTCGTTCTTGGGAATCTCGAGCTTACGGGAGGTGAAGGGCGCATGAGCCTGGTTGCACACGATGCCGGTTTCACGGCATACGTCCAGGATCGTATCCAGATACCCCTGCCAGCCCTCGTTGTACAGAGGATTGTCCTCGTCAATATCGAATACGGTCAAATCAAAGGCGGTGAAACCGGCACGGGCCAGAATACGGAGCGCCTCGTGAATGCCGAAATTTTTCTTAAGTACACCAATCGGGGTGGAAACAAGCATAGGTCAATCCTCCGATGCAAGACATTTTTATACACCTATAATTATATATATTTGTCCTCCAATGTCAAGGGATTCGGGGGTAAAAAGACAGAAAAAAGGACACCGTTTGGTGTCCTTTTCGTTGGCGGAGAAGGAGAGATTTGGTCTGCGACCACCTCCGATTCATAGTCGCCTCGCTCCCTGCCGGTTGCGATGCTCCTTGAATCGTCACTCGCTTTTGCTCGCTTCATCCGCTACTAGCGGCGCTCGCAACGCTCCCTCTCTTGCCGCAAGCGGCGCGCTCGTCCAAATCTTCCGATTACTTATGCCGCCAAACAAAAACACCACCCGGATGGGTGGTGTTTTGTTGGCGGAGAAGGAGAGATTTGAACTCTCGCGCCGCGTTTTATGGCAGCCTACGCCCTTAGCAGGGGCGCCTCTTCGGCCTCTTGAGTACTTCTCCATACTGTGGCGGGTCGGCCTTCTCGTGTAACCCGCTCAATTATTATATATAAAATCTTCGCTTTTGTCAAGGGCTTTGGGGTCTTTTTTTCAAAATTGCACCCGGGCGGGATATATTGTGAATTTTTTGTGCCGGATTTATGCGTAAGTGCGAAAAATCATTGACTTTTGCCCCCAAAACGAGTAAAATATATAGGAATTAGTATGAATTCTTTAATTATTCAACTCTTATTATTAATTTCGGAGGTAACTCATGGACAAGCAAAGACTGACTGAGCTTGCCGAGATCGCTCGCCGCGTTCGCGTTGGCATTATCGATGCGGTCTACTCCGCTTCCAGCGGACATCCCGGCGGTTCTCTTTCTATCGCAGATATCCTTACGTATCTTTATTTCGAGGAATTGCGGGTTGACCCCGCCAACCCCGACGATCCCGATCGGGATCGCTTCGTTCTTTCCAAGGGTCACTGCGCACCCGCTCTGTACTCCGTTCTGGCACAGCGCGGCTTTATTCCCGTAGAGGATCTGAAGACCTTCCGTAAGACCTCCAGCTATCTGCAGGGTCACCCGGATATGAAGCACACCCCCGGTGTGGATATGACCTCCGGTTCTCTGGGCCAGGGCGTTTCCGTAGCTTGCGGTATGGCACTGGCTGCCAAGATGGATAAATCCGACCGCCGTGTATACGCCATCCTGGGCGACGGCGAGACCGAGGAAGGCCAGGTTTGGGAGGCAGCTATGTTTGCCGGCCATCATCACCTGGATAACCTCTGCTTCTACGTAGACCTGAACGGTCTGCAGATCGACGGTTCCCTTGACCAGGTTGTGGATCCCCGTCCTCACGACGAGAAGTTCCGTGCCTTCGGCTGGAACGTGATCGTGATCAACGCCCACGACTTTAACGAGATCGAGGCCGCCCTCAAGGCTGCCCGTGAGTACAAGGGCAAGCCCACCGTGATCATCGGCAACAGCACAAAGGGTAAGGGCGTTTCCTTCATGGAAAACAACGTAGGTTGGCACGGCAAGGCGCCCAACGCCGAAGAATACGAGATCGCTATGCGCGATCTTGGCGAGAGAGCATAAGGGGGACGGAATAATGGCAGAAAAGATTGCTACCCGCGAAGCCTACGGCGACGCGCTGGCTGAATTTGGTGCGAAATATGAGAATCTGGTAGTTCTGGACGCAGACCTGGCGGCCGCTACCAAGACCAGCACCTTCAAGAAGGCATTCCCCGATCGTTTCTTCGATTGCGGTATCGCTGAGAACAACATGATCAACGTGGCTGTCGGCCTCTCTCTGTCCGGCAAGATCCCGTTTGCATCCACCTTCGCTATGTTTGCGGCAGGCCGCTCCTTTGAGCAGATCCGCAACTCCATCGGCTATCCTCACACCAACGTAAAGATCGGTGCTACCCACGCGGGCATCACCGTAGGTGAGGACGGCGCTACCCACCAGTGCAACGAGGACCTGGCCCTCATGCGCACCATCCCCGGCATGACCATTCTGAATCCCGCCGACGCTGTGGAAGCACGTCTGGCTGTGGAGGCCGCTATCAAGATGCAGGGCCCCTGCTATCTCCGTTTCGGCCGTATGGCTGTTCCGGTAATCTTCGATAAGGATTACAAGTTCGAGATCGGCCGCGGCGTGAAGCTGGCGGACGGCACCGACGTATCCCTGATCGCCACCGGTATCGAGGTAGAGCAGGCTCTGGCCGCTCGCGAGCTGCTGGCTGCCGAGGGCATCTCCGCATCCGTTATCAACATCCACACCATCAAGCCTCTGGACGAGGATCTGATTGTTGCGGAAGCACAGAAGACCGGCGCCGTTGTTACCTGTGAGGAACACTCCATCATCGGCGGTCTGGGCGGTGCTGTGACTGAGTGCCTGAGCGCCAAGTGCCCCACCCCCGTTCTCCGCGTAGGCGTTGAGGACGTATTCGGCCGTTCCGGCCCCGCAAAGGAACTGGTTTCCTACTTCGGTCTGGACGCAGCCGCTATTGTCGCCAAGGCAAAGGCCGCTGTTGCGCTGAAGAAATAATCATCGATTGTGACTGGGATGAGGGAGCGGTGCTCCCTCATTCTTTCCTTAGGAGGATTTTATGAAATTCACCTCGTATATCTGGGATTTTGACGGGACGCTGTTTGACAGCTATCCCTATATTACCGCCGCCTTTGAGGAGATTATGGAGCGGGATCACATCCCCTACGACCGGGATACCCTCACCGCTTGTCTGCGAGTGAACTTCCACGAGGCACGGGATCATTTCGGTATGACGCCACAGCAGTATCAGGATACGCTGGCTTTGCAGAGGGATATGACCCGCAAGCCGGAGATCGTGCCCTATCCCGGCACCTGCGCCGTGCTCCGGGCTATCACCGAGGCCGGCGGACAGAATTTCCTGTATACACATCGCGACGGCGCGGCCCGCACCTTCCTCCGCCTGTACGGCATGGAGAAATATTTCACGGGCATCGTGGACAGCACCATGCATTTTCCCTCCAAGCCCGCACCGGACGCGGTGGAGCATATCTGCCGGAATTACAAGCTGGATAAGGACACCACCGTCATGATCGGCGATCGGGAGATCGACGTGATGGCAGGCATCAACGCCGGTGTCCACGGTTGCCTGTTTGATTCCTGGGAGATTCCCGCCCCGAAAACGGCGGCGGAGATCACCGTGCGGAATATGAAATCCTTCGCCGAGGCCATGGAGATTGAGTTGCCCGCGGGGGCAATCCCCACCGGGGAAAAACTGGCGGAGATCCGGGACACCGCGGCGGCCGCCGCACAGGAGCTCTGTGACGTGGCCGGGCTGAAAGCCGGACACACCGTGGTGGTGGGATGCTCCTCCAGCGAGATCATCGGCGCACAGATCGGTAGCGATTCCTCTTTGGACGTGGCATCGGCGGTGCTGGATGGCCTAACGAGCGTATTCGAGCCCCGGGGAATCCACCTGGCGGCCCAGTGCTGCGAGCATCTGAACCGGGCGCTCATTATGGAGCGATCCGCCGCACAGGGCGAGATCCTCAACGTGGTTCCCATGCCGAAGGCAGGCGGTGCCTTTGCCACCGCGGCCTATCGCCGCTTTGCGGATCCCGTGGCAGTGGATCGGGTGCAGGCGGACGGCGGTCTGGATATCGGCGGTACGCTGATCGGTATGCACCTGAAGCGGGTGGCCGTGCCCCTGCGTTTGTCCGTGAAACGGATCGGCGAAGCGCCTTTGGCGGCTGCCAGAGTGCGTGCTCCCTTCACCGGCGGCGACCGCGCCGTGTATGATGCGGATCTGCTGTGAGAAAAATATAAAAGGCTGTTTGCCATTCGGCAAACAGCCTTTTTGTTGTGTTTCGTTGTAAGGGAGGGGTTTCCCCTCCCGCCACGTACGGTTTGGAATATACTGCGGGACGTCGAGGCGCCGTCCCCTACGGGACAGACTGGATTTTCGCCTTGGCTTTCGCCTTACATTCCCATCAACCGCCGGATGGGCTTGGCGGCAAAGAGCAGGGACGCGCCGATGCCGGTGAGGATCATCTCCGGCAGCATGTATCCACCGTTGTAGCAGACGGAGTACCACAGCACGTTCCATCCGTCGGGGCACCATACGGCGAAGAAGATGGAGCCGGAGATAAAGTGGCTGATGAAGCGGAGCGCGCAGGCCAGTGCCACGCCGCCGATCACACCGGGGAATCCGTGCTTTTTGAATACGCCGGCAAAGCCGAGAACGGTGAACGCGATGAGATAGTCAAACAAAAGAGATCCCGTCCACTGGAAGGCGGTCATGCCCCAGCTCATCAGGGAAGACAGGCCGAGGAACAGCTGGGTCAGGGAATAGACAAACGCGGCGCTGACGCCGGCCTTCGTGCCGTGACGGAGAGCGATCAGCATAATCGGCAGCATGCTGAGCATGGTGTCAGCGTCATCGCGCTTCTCGGCAAGCACCGACTTCCTGAGGAGGAACACCGGCTCGCCGCTGTACTTCTCCGAGAGGGAGCCT
>JBGVKV010000110.1:0-10663 GCA_045123975.1 Eubacteriales bacterium
CCTGTACCGCTTTATCTTCAATCGGTTTAATTGCCAGCATGCTTATTCCTCACTGTCTGTAATGGGGGAGTTCGTTGCCGTCTTCAGGTAACGGACTTCCTCTTTTGTCAGGTGCCGCCATTTTCCTCTTGGCAGATTGCCCAAACGGATGTCGCCGATAGCAATGCGGCACAGGCGAACGATTTTAAAGCCCAAATTATCGCACATACGGCGGATCTGGCGGTTTCTTCCTTCGTGCAGCGTCAATTCCACGGTGGATACTGCCGTTCCGTCGGGTAAACGATCACCCGCGGTGAGAAGCGCCGCTTCCACAGGGCGGAGTGCGTAGCCATCCAGTGTCATCGGCTCGGTGAATCGTGCCGCGTCGGCTGCTGTCAGCGTGCCGCGAATCGTCACCACGTATTTTTTCGGTATATGATGAGCGGGATGGGTCAGTCGATTGGTCAGATCTCCGTCGTTTGTGAACAGAAGCATTCCCTCGGAATACATATCCAGCCGCCCAACGGGATACACCCGTTCCGTGACGCCATGGAGAAGATCGGCGGCCACCTGCCGCCCTTTTTCGTCCTTCATAGTGGTCACATATCCGATGGGCTTGTTGAGCAGAATATATGTACGGTCCGCGTGTCCGTCCGTTTGACGGATCACCCGACCGTTCCAGCATACCGTATCCTTTTCGGGATCGATTTTTTGACCGATCTCCGCGCGGATACCGTTTACGGTAACCGTTCCTTTTTGCATCTCTGCTTCGGCTGCCCGTCTGGACAGAACGCCGCAGTCAGAGAGATATTTTTGTACTCTGATTGTTTCCATAGCTCCTACTTCTTTGGAGTAATAAACTCTTTGATTCGTTCCAGATGCCCCTTGGGGCGGGGAATGGTTTCCGCATTTTCCTCAGCGACCAATGGCAGGCGTGCGATTATTTGTCCGTCACAATAGAACAGAATCTCACCAACGGTATCGCCGGTCGCAACGGGAGCGCACAGATATCGGTTGGCCTCAATCACGTGGGTGATCTCCCCGTGATCTCTCGGCAGAACGAGGGATACCCCGTCTTTATTGGAGGCACTTACGGATTCTGTGGCAGAGCCCAGACACGAAAGTGTATAGCGGATCTCACCCGGCTGTGCCAGATCGGCGCGTTCGTACAGTGAAAAACCGTAATCCAGCATAGCGGTATGATCCCGCCAGTCGTCGGGAGCGGATAAAGTGACGGCAATCATCGTTACACCGGCCCGTGTGGCGGCGCTGACAAGACACCGCCCGCACCGCTTGGTGTAGCCGGTCTTGACGCCGATGGTCCCGTCGTAATATTTCAGCATTTTGTTGTGATTGATCAGCACCCGGATTCCCTCATCTCCGCCCAGGGGGATGCTCGTCTTATAGGTGGATACGATCCGGGCAAAATCGGGGTTTTGCAGCGCATACCGCGCCAGCACGGCCAGATCGTAGGCGGAGGAGTAATGCTCCGCATTATCCAGTCCGTGGGGATTGGTAAAGTGGGTGTCCGCAAGGCCGATTTTCTGTGCGGTCTCGTTCATCATATCCGCAAAGGAGTCGATATCACCCGCCACAGCAATGGCAATGGCGGCTGCCGCATCGTTGGCGCTCTCCAGCATCAACGCACAGAGCAGCTGCTCCATGGTGAGGATCTCACCCGCCTTCAGATAGACGGAAGAGCCCTCCACGCCCACGGCTTTCTCGGAGATCTTTACCGATTGATTCAGATCGGCGTGCTCCAGCGCTACGAGAGCGGTCATGATCTTCGTGGTGCTGGCCATAGGCAGCCTTTCATGGGCGGCTGTATCCATCAGCACCCGTCCGGTGGATGCCTCCATCAGTACCGCCGCACGGGCGGATAGACCCGGAGCGGCGCACACCGCGCGCGGAAATCCGACGATCAAAAGAAAGACGGCCAGTACGGCACAGAAGATTTTTTTCACAACAAACACACTCCCATCGGCTTTGATATCCCTATCATTGCCGAGTGAGGGGAAGTTATGCGGTGTAATTATTTACGTTCCCGCCAAAAATCAGCCGTTGGTCTCCTCGGTGGTGTCGGACTTCTTGGCAAAAACGGCTTTCAGTTTTTCGATCAGCTCAGGAGATCTGTCCAGCAGTCCGATAATCTGGGACACAGGATCGGACTTGTCGGAGGTGGGCTCGTTCACGTTCAGCAGCTGTACGTCACCGTGGGGAGATACAACAAGGAACGCAACGGGGGACACGGTCAGACCGGTACCGCCGCCGCCACCGAAATTGTTCACGGTGTGAGAGGTGGATTGGGTGTTCTTTCCCAGATAATCCACGCCGCCGGAGGCAAACCCCACAAACACCTTGGATACGGGAATTACCAGAGTGCCGTTGGCGGTGGTGATGGGAGATCCGATTACGGTGTTGGAATCCACCATAGAGCGGATGCTGTCCAGGGAGGTTTGAATGATGTCGTTCAGTTTGTTCTCGCTCATGTTGCTACCTCATTCATTTTTGTATTTTAGGCGAACTCGCCGTTTTTTCTTTCATAAATCGGATGAAAAATACGATGCCCGTGCTGAGCAGATCGATCAGTCGTAGACGGAAGATAATAAGCAGATCGGCCGTGGTTTTGGTCGCAAGGAAGTCGGGGACAACGGATACGGACGTGTCGTCCTTGCGGCTCATCTTTGTCTTTGTGGCCAATAATTCCATCAGATACGCCACGCCTTGCGCGACAACTCCGTAGGTCAGCGCCGTTTTTGCGGCGTCGGTACCGCCTACAACGATGTGCACACGGGCGATCTTTACCTGCAGCTTGCCGAAGAAGGTGTTCAGTATGTCGCCTACGATCCGAAGAACCAGGGAGATGGCCGAGGGCTCATCTGCAGTGGTTTCGTTGTCGGCCTTTTTTTCCTTCTCCGCTTGTTTGGCTTTTTTTGAATCTTTTTTCTTTTGAGCCTTCTTTTCCTCAGCCAGACGTTTCTTTTCTGCCCGTTCGGAGTCCTTCAAAAGAAGCTTTTCGTATTTCCTTTTCGATAAAGGCTTAGTCTTTTTTTCTTTTTTCGGGAAAATGGAATAGTATATTCCGGGTACACCCACCGCTACGGAAACTGTATCCGTATAAGCGATTTTAATGGATAGGGGGATCAGGAAGAGCACGCAAAGAAAGAGCAGGATTCCCAATAAAATCCACAGTACAACAGTCATAGGCGGGCCTCCTTTCGTAAATGGGTGAGGGCGATTTATTCGTTTTCAGCCGGGGTATCCGTTTCCGCCTCGGCGGCGATCTCTACCTGGTCGGAAATTTCCTTCAGTTCGCCCTCCTTCGGCTTCATGGGCAGGTTGATTTCAGGCAATTCGCTGAGGGAGTTCAAACCGAATACCCGCAAGAAATCCTCCGTGGTCCGATAGAGCATAGGACGGCCGGGCGCATCCAGACGGCCGCAGGGCTCGATCAGATGCTTCTCGCAGAGGGTGTTTACACTGTAATTGGAATCCACGCCTCGTACCGTATCGATATAAGCGCGGGTAACAGGCTCGTTGTACGCAACGATGGCCAGAACCTCAATGGAGGATGCGGACAGATTGCCGCCGCGGCGGATGCCGAGAGCTTCGCGGATATGCTGGCCGTACTGCTCCATAGTGCAGAGCTGACAGGAGTCGTCAAAGGTCAGAAGCATAATGCCGCGAGGCAGTGGCGAATCGATGGAATTGTATTCCAGGGCATACTCCAAAACGATTTTTCGCACCTGCGCGGGTGTTTTATTCAAAACGTCGGCCAACTTATCGTATGTGATGGGGTGGCCTGCGGCAAAGAGGATCGCTTCGATGGCCCGTTTTACGGCACGGACGTCCTCTTCCTCGCACATATCCATCTGCGTTATTTCCTTGATCTGTTCCATAATGAACCTACTTCCGTTAAGTGTTGGCGGATTCTTTCAGAATGCGCTTCACCGTTTCGGGATCCGCATCCTGATTCAGTGAGATCTGTACCGACTCATCGGATCGGATAACTCCGTCGGAGGAATACTCCGTTTCCTCCAAAAGAACGGCACCTGCCTTGAGCAATTCCAGCATAGCCATAAACATGGCGATCATGGTGGAGCGGGAGTCCGCCGTGGAGAAATAGTTATACAGCGTAATGGGCTTGCCTGTGCTGAGCACCTCGATCAGCCGGGTGGCAACTACGGCCACGGATACCGGCGGTTTTTTGATCAGCGGCTCGAACCGTTTTACTGCATCCTCGTCGGATACGCGGATTTCGGAGAGCATCTTCAGCATAGCCCGGCTGAGCAGTTCCGCGTCGTGATCGGCTACGTAGGAGGTGTCTATTTGGATTTCATCCGTATCCTTGATCATGCGGGAGCCGAATTCCCCGAACATCCGCGTCAGTGAAACGGATGCCTCTTTGGTGCGCTTGTATTCCAGCATAGCGCTGGCCAGCATGGCGCGGGGATCCTCGTCGGTTTCCTCGTTTCGAGGCAGAAGCATCTTGCTCTTGATCAGCATCAATTCACTTGCCATTACGATGAATTCGGAGGATAACTCAATATCCATCGCCTGCGCCGTCGCAATGTATTCCATATATTGGGAGCAGAGCAGGGAAATGGGAATGTCGTCAATATTGATTTTGTTTTTCTCGACCAGCGCCAGGAGCAAGTCCAGCGGCCCCTCGAATCGGTCGATTTTGTACTGAATCGTTTCCATCATCACAAAAACGGAATGAGATCGATGATCCATTCCAATCCCATCAAAAGATAGCTGCGCAAAAACAGCAGGGGAATGTCCAGAACGTTAAATACGAGCAGGAGCACGAGAGCAAAGGAAATATAGCGCTCGTACTGTACGTATTTAAAATAAATGCGGGAAGGAAGTATCAGCGCCAGAAGGTGGGAGCCGTCCAGCGGCGGGATAGGCAAAAGATTGAAGATAGCCAGACCGGCGTTGAGCATGCAGAACAGCATAAGAAACTGAAGCAGCATGGCAATGGCGTCGACGCCGAAAGTTCCTATGGCTGCGGCGGACAGTGCGGGAAGCACGAGCACCTGCAAAATCCGCAAAATCAGCAAGCCGATGAAGGCAAGAACAATGTTGGAAGCAGGTCCTGCCAGAGATATCAGTACCATATCCCTCTTCGGATTCCGCAGATTTCGGGAATTGACAGGCACGGGCCGCGCCCATCCGAAGCCGGCAACAATCATACAGAGCACGCCCAGGGGATCCAGATGCTTCAGCGGATTGATGGTCATACGTCCGAAGTTTTTGGCGGTGGAATCTCCCAGCTTGTATGCCGCCCAGGCGTGGGCACATTCGTGCACGCTGAGTGCAATCAGAATAGTGGGAAGAGAGAGAAGAAGGTGAATCAGCCATTCACGCATGTGGGATATACCTCCTTTGCTTACAGATCCTCGTCCAGCGAGAGCAGATCATCGTAGGTCTCCCGGCGCACGGCCACCCGATCCTTACCGCCGGACACCATAACGATGGGCGGACGGGGCAGGCGGTTGTAGTTGGACGCCATGGAGTGGTTGTACGCACCGGTCACCAGTACGGCGAGAGTATCGCCACGCTCGGGACGGACGATCTTCACACCCTCTGCCAGAAGGTCGCCGCTTTCACAGCAGCGTCCGGCCACGGTGCATTCGTAATCCGCACGCTCACCGGCGCGGGCGGCGTGCAGAATCGTATAGCGGGACTGGTACAGCGTGTAGCGGGGATTGTCGGGCATACCGCCGTCTACGGATACGTAGTTGCGGAATCCGGGGATCTCCTTCACACTGCCTACGGTGTACAGTGTAATACCGGCGGCTGCCACGATGGATCGGCCTGGCTCCATCAGGATCACGGGCTTTTCCATACCGTAACGGGCACATTTGTCGTCGATGATCTTGCCCAGGGCACGGATGTTGGCAACGTAGTCGATTTCCGGATCGTCCTCGGTGTAGCGCACGCCGAAACCGCCGCCAATGTTCAGGACAGGCAGTTTAGCCCCGTGCTTATGGCGCATCTGCGCCACAAAATCGATCATAATGTCCGCCGCATCGGCAAAGGGTGCGATGTCGAAGATCTGGGAGCCCACATGGCAGTGGAGACCGTCCAGAATCAGATTCTCTTTGGTCAGGGCAGCACACACGATGGCCTCCCCCTGACCGGTCACGATGGCAGAGCCGAACTTGGAGTCCACGTTGCCCGTGATGATCTTTTTATGAGTGTGAGGGTCGATACCGGGGGTGATTCGCAGAAGGATCTTCTGGCGAACGCCCGCCTCACCGGCAATTCTATCCAGTGCTTCCAATTCCTCCAGGGAATCAACTACGACGTGGCCCGTGCCCAGGGATACCGCATAGCGAAGATCCGCATCGGTCTTGTTGTTGCCGTGGAAGTAGGCCCGGTCCATAGGGAATCCCGCGGCGTGAGCGGTGTGCAATTCTCCGGGAGAAACGCAGTCCGCGCACATGTTTTCTTCTGCCATAATGCGGTACATCCCCTTGAAGCAAAGGGCTTTGCCCGCATATACGGGAGTGGATTCACCGCCGAAACTTTCCGCAAAGGCGGCTTTGTACATCCGGCACATGGAACGGATATGATCCTCATCCAATACGTACAGAGGAGTTCCGTATTTCTGCGCCAGAGTCATTGTATCGATACCGCCGACGGTCAGATGTCCTTCGGCGTTGATGCCGTAGCAAGAGTGAAGCATGGTTATTGCCTTTCGTTGTAATTTACAGATTGCAGTGGGCTGCGATCTCGTCCCAGAGTTCCTCACGGCCCGCACCGTTTTGAGAGGAGTACAGAATGATGCACTCCGCATCGCACAGATCCGGATCGGCGCAGAGAGTTTCTACGCACTTCTTCTTTTCGGTGGCGTTCAGCTTGTCGCATTTCGTTGCCACCACGATGTGGGGAATGGAAGCCAGCCGCAGATAGCGGAGCATATCCCGATCGTCGGCGGTGGGGCCAACACGGCTGTCCACCAGCTGGATGACCAGCCGAAGCAGATCGATGTTGGGATTATCGGTAAAGTATCCGTCCGTCAAAGAGGACCATTTCTGTTTATCCGTCTGTGTGCGCTTGGCGTAGCCGTAGCCGGGCAGATCCACGAGGAACAGCTTGTGATCCACGTCGTAGAAATTGATGGTAATGGTTTTACCGGGAGCACTGCTGACCCGCGCCAGGGATTTTCTCTGGAGCAGAGAGTTGATCAGCGAGCTTTTCCCCACGTTGGAACGTCCGGAAAAGGCCACTTGGGGAATGGCATCCTTGGGGAACTGTCGGGACAGACCGGCGGAAATCTTCAATGTGGAATTGTTCAGATTCAGTTTCATTTCCATCGGCTCCTTTCCATTATCTTACGGTGGCGGGAACGCGTGCATCCCCGGCAGGAATCAGCGTGGAGAAAGGCTCCTTTGCTTTTTCGGTGCCCTTCATTTCGCGAATCGTTTCGCATTTGGGTGTACAGAGTGCAGTGCGCAGCACCTCTCCCGCATCACGGCAGGGAATAAAGAGAAGATTCTGCCGTACAACGGGATCGATCTCTTCCAAATCCGCACGATTGTCATAGGGAATGATCACGCGGGTCACGCCGGCAGACCAGGCGGCGGTGGTTTTCTCCTTCAAGCCGCCGATGGCAAGCACACGTCCGGTCAGCGTCAGCTCACCGGTCATGGCAATATCCCGATGGACGGGGCGTCCGGACAAAGCACTGGTCAGCGAGGTTAAAATCGACACGCCGGCCGAAGGGCCGTCCTTGGGCGTAGCGCCCTCAGGTACGTGAATATGAATATCCTTCGTCTTATAGAAGTCGGGAGTCACGCCCAACTCATCGGCGTGAGCGCGTATGTAGCTGACTGCCAGGCGGGCAGATTCCTTCATCACGTCGCCGAGGGAGCCGGTCAATTCGATCTTGCCCGTGCCCTCCATGATCAACGTTTCGATGCGGAGCAGATCGCCGCCGGATTCCGTATAGGCAAGTCCGTTGACTACGCCCACCGCATCAGTGTCGTAAATGGCGTCCTGAATCAGCTTGCGGGGACCGAGGAATTCGGCCACGTTGTCTTTTGTCAGGGTGATTTTCTTGGTGCCGTCTTCCACGATGCGGCGCGCCGCACGGCGGCAGACTGCGGCAATCTCTCTCTCCAGACGGCGCACACCGGATTCGCGGGTGTAACCGTCGATGATCTCCGTTACCGCATCGTCGGCGATCTTCAGCATGCGCTTGTTCAGGCCGTGCCGCTTCATTTGCTTGGGAATGAGATGATTCTGCGCGATGGACAGCTTTTCATTCTTGGTGTAGGTAGTCAGCTCGATGACTTCCATACGGTCCAGCAGAGGGCGGGGAATGGTATCCAAAGTATTGGCCGTGGCGATGAATACGCACTCGGACAGATCCAGGGGCAACTCAATAAAGTGATCGCGGAAGTTCTTGTTCTGCTCACCGTCCAGTACCTCCAGCATGGCGGAGGCAGGATCGCCGTGGGCGTCGGAGCACATCTTGTCGATCTCGTCCAAAAGGATCAGCGGATTGCGGGTGCCGGCCTGCACCATAGCGTTTACGATGCGGCCGGGCATAGCGCCGATATAGGTTTTTCTGTGACCGCGGATGTCCGCTTCGTCCCGGATACCGCCCAAAGAAACGCGTACGTAATTGCGGCGCATAGCGCGGGCAATGGAGGCACCCAAGGAGGTTTTACCGATACCGGGCGGGCCAACGAAGCAGAGAATCTGATTCTTCAGATCCGGAGCCAGCTGCCGTACGGCAATGTATTCGAGAATACGGTCCTTGACCTTGGTCAAGCCGTCGTGATCCGCATCCAGAATCTTTTTGGCGGCGGCAACGTCTACCCGGTCGCGGGACGTTTTTGTCCACGGAATCTCAAGACAGGTGTCCAGATAGGTTCTGAGAACGGATGCCTCGGGGGAACCGAAAGAGGTCTTGTTCAGGCGGGCTACTTCCTTCAGCAGCTTCTCACGCACCTCGGCGGGAGGATTGGCACGCTCGATCTTGGCGTAGTATTCCTCCACCTCGTCGCCGGCATCGCCGTTCAATTCCGTCTGGATCACCTTCATCTGCTCCCGCAGATAGTAATCTCTCTGATTTTCGTCGATCTGCTCCCGGACTCTCTGGTGGATCTTGGACTCCAGCTGCAAAATTTCCGCTTCCTTGTCCAGAAGAACAGCCACCTTTTCCAAGCGCTTCAGCGGGTCAAATACTTCCAGGATGGCCTGCTTGTCTTCGGTGCGCATCAGTACGTTGGATGCGATCAGATCGGCCAGAAGACCCGGATTCTTTACGGACCGTGCCGCCAGGAGGATCTCATCGGACGCACCGGGGATATTCTGCACCATGGCTTCCAGGGCGGACAGTGCTTCCCACATCAGAGCCTCAGTCTTTACGTCGCCGCCTGTGGATTTGTCCAGGGTGACGGTTTTTGCCATCAGTTCCGCATTCAGATGTCCGCTTGCCATATAGAAAGACAAAGCGGATGCACGGCATACGCCTTCAGCGATCACGCGTACGTGGCCGTCGGAGGTTTTCAGTGTCTGGCGGATCTTGCAGACTGTGCCGATGGTGTACAGATCCATTGCCTCCGGGGATTCGACGCTGATGTCTTTTTGTCCAACGAGAAATATATGTGTACCGTTCTCCGTTGCGAAATCGCAGGCGGATACGGAAATTTCACGGGCTAATTCAAAATTAAAGGGAATCGAGGGAAAGGCCACCTGACCGCGAAGCGGAATCACGGGGAGGGTCATCTTCTCGATTTTTTCAATAAATCTCGGCATAAACATTCTCCTTTCCGAGAGCGAGGGTTCCGTTTGGGATGATTTTGTGCGAAATTGTTCGTGTTCGTACAAAACACCACATTATATTATATCACATAAATTTTAACAAGTCTATAACGAATACGGATTCTATCTCTGTTTTTTTGCGTTTTTTAGGGACAAAACCGAGGAAAACGCTCCGTCCTTGACAGTTTTGCGGACAAATGGTACAATAAGATGTAGAATTGTGAAGCCGGATATACCGGGAAATTTTAGGGAATCGGGTGATGAGATGGAACGGGGAATCTCCCGCACAAAAAAGACTGTCGTGATATTTGTCCTGTGTGCTCTTATGCTGCAGGGGATTTTCTGTCTGTTTTTTACTACCGGCGCTCTTGAGGCCACTTTCCCTTTGTACGTGCGTGCCGCATCCCGGGAAGTCACAGTGGGGGACAATTCCTACACGGAATATTTCCGTCTCCGCAATGAAGCGGTAGATTCAGACATCATCGTGGTAGGAATCGATTTTTCCTCGCCTCAAACCTTTGATCTGCTTACGGATATGATCGTTTCACTGAAGCACGATGCCAATATCGGCGGTGTGATCATTGACGCTTACGGCGATGCGGAATCCTCGGCCCATGCCGCCGAGGTGATCAGCTCTATTATGCCGGACGTGGCGGAGTTTGCGTGCGACGTGATGCGGGAAAATTATGAGGTTCCCGCAGTCTATGAGAATTTCCTCGACCGAATGAACACGATCAATCTGGAGTATCCCCCGGCCCGGAGAATGTTTGGCGTTATCATTGAAAACGGTGAGGATCATACGGCCTCACTTTTGTCAGCTGCCCGTGCGGCGCATAAGGAAAGTCAGCGCCCCGTTTTGGTTTTGACGGATTCTTCCCGCCTGATTACGGACAGTCCG